>CAKVCJ010000085.1 GCA_934725655.1 uncultured Brachyspira sp. | reverse complement strand
GAATACTGCCGCATGAAACTAAATAAAAAAACATTTTTATTATCATATTTTATATTCATATCTATAATCATTTTTATTATTATAATTGCTTCTATATTTGGAAATATTAAAAGAAAATCATATATTACTAATTTCAAAAATATTGTAGAAAATAAATATTCTTTTACTTTAAAATATAAATCAAAATTTTTTGCAAATAATAAAATATATAAACTATATCCAAATACAAATCAAATAATAGAAAATATAATATCTATCAAATTTAATAATGGAAGCTCATCTGGAACATTAATTACAGATAAAAGTTTGGATGTAAATGATAAAATAGAAAATATAGAATATAAGTTTAAATTAAGAAAAGAAGTTTTTGTATTTCTTATTATATTAATAATATTATTTCCTATAATCTATTTATATATAATACCAAACATAATAAAAAATTATAAAACATATATACTGCTATTAATAATACATACACTGCTCTACTTCTCAATAACTAAATTAATTCTTCCTCTATCTTCAATGCTAAAACTGCAAACAAATATTTATGATATATTATACTCTTATTTATTTATAATAATATCATATAATTTATTATGCTATATACCAAATTTTATTCATATAAAAAATCATAGAATAATTCTTACAATATTATTTTGCATTATAACAAACTTTTCCTTTTTCGTAATAGAAATTATAGCATTAAGCGTATTAGATATGGTTGTATTATTTTCTGATATGCCCAATCTATACTCTTCTCTTATAACAGTACTGCCTACAAGCATAAAAATTATAACTATACTCTCTACTATAACATATTTCTCTTCTATATTTTTATTATTATTTTTATTTATATACAATTTGTACAGAATATTTAAAATAAAAAAATTAAATGCAATATTAATGATGCTGTCAATAATAGCTATATCATATATTTTATTTTTAAAACCAAATAAAGTTGATATATGGAGCATAGATTTTTTAAGAAATGCAAACAAAAGAGGAATAATATATACTCTCAATTATAGAATCAATTATGATAGGATAAATAATATAAAGCCAAGCAAAGAATTAGTATTAAACTCTATAAACTTATTAAAAGCCTATGAGGAAAAAAGAGACTTATCAAATTTATTATTACAAGAAAATGAAAATAAAAGAGATATATTTTTAGTATTTTTAGAATCTTTTTACGATTACTCGCATTTTGTCAAGTTATTTAATAAAGACCCCTTCCCAAAAGAATATAGGAAATGGGCAAATGCATCTCAAAAAATACCGCCAAATGTTAATAATGGAAGTTTTTATGCAAGACTTTCTGGACTCACTGCTTCAAGCCCCCTATATCCAAAGACTCAATCAGAAAAAATAGATAAAACATTAATAGGTCTTTTAAATGAAAACGGATACTATACTTTAGCATTAGAAGAAGCATTAAACACATATAATCTTAAAACATTCTACCCTTCAATAGGTTTCAGCAATTCAATATTCGGACTAAACATCACAAATATAAACAACTACTTAAAAACTAATATAAACAATCTTAAACATCCTATATTTATCTCTGGTTTTACAATTTTGGGACATACAGATTCTCATATAGAAAATAATTTTAATATAGCAGAAAACAATAAAAAGTTTATGAATTATTTTAACGGCAATGACAGAGTAAATTTATTAGAAACAATAGATAACTCTGTAATGACGGCAATAGAAATATTAAAAATTAGAGATACAATATTAAAACATTCACCTAATGCATTAATAATATTTAAGCATGACCATTTATATCCATATTTAAGAGCAATAATAGAACGTTCAACTATAGATGAAAATATAAAGAAAAGTTTTTTGGAAGATAATAGCCCAAGTCCGCTCCTTGTATGGGACGGCACTAATGGAGCATATAAAGCACCTGTAAATATAGTACCAGAAAATATACCTATGTTTATAGCAATCAATGCAGGAATAACAAATTACAAAAACTCAGTTATTTCACTTCTATACAAAGAAGAAATTGACAACACCATAAGCACATATCATAAATATTATAAAATTACTAACAATTCTTTAATATTAGAAAACAATGCCGATGAAAACTCTGAAATTTTTAAATATGAGAATGCACAAAAAATATTATCTCAAGATATATTTCAAGGCAAGAAGTATTATTATGAATTAATAAGCGATTTAGAATAAAGCAATTAAAACTTTAAATACTTCCAAAGTTCATAAAAATGATTAACAGGTCCATGCCCCTTGCCAACACTATCAATTTTAGCAGATTCTAAAGCATTAAATAAATAACTCTTAGCTAAAATGCAAGCTTCTAATGGTGATTTTTTATGAGCAATATAACTGCAAATAGCAGCAGATAATGTGCATCCTGTGCCATGTGTATTTTTAGTATCTATTCTAACAGCATCAAGAAACTCATGTTCTTTAGCGTTTATAAATAAATCTCTTGAAAGCTTTCCATCTAAATGTCCGCCCTTAAGCATTACATTTTTAGCCCCCATTTTTAGTATATCATCAGCAGCATTAATCATGTCTTCATCAGTAACAATTTTTTTATTAGTGATGTCCTCTGCCTCTGGTATATTTGGGGTAATTACTGTAGAAAGAGGAATAATATATTTTTTTAAACTTTCAACCGCATCCTCCAAAAGAAGCCTATCTCCGCTCTTTGCCACCATAACAGGATCAACTATTATAGGTATATTTTTGGAATTATTTTCCAAAAAGTGTGCAACAAGCTTTATTATATCATTATTAAATAGCATTCCTATTTTTATGGCATCTGGAACTATATCATCAAATATGCAATATAGCTGCTCTTCTATAGCTTTAATATCTATTTCATAACAGCTTCTCACCCCTTGAGTATTCTGTACAGGCAATGCAGTTAATACACACATTCCATAACAGCCCAAAGCAGAAAATACTTTTAAATCGGCCTGTATTCCAGCCCCGCCCGAACCATCAAAACCAGCTATAGTTAAAGCTTTAATCATATAAAAATCCTAATTTTAAGATACCAAATTTTTTTCTATATATTTTTCGTATATAAATTTGCAAATCACTTTATGGTCAAAAGAAGATAAATTTTCAAATAACCCAACATATTCTTCGCCTATCACTTCTATAATATTTAAAGAAAATGTCATCTTATAAGAACCTATAGACATATAAGTGAGCGGTATATTATATCCAACATTAAGATGAATATTCTCATTGGGTATTAAAAACTTTATTCCTCTGGCCGATATTTCTAATACAAGACTATGCACTATTTGCTTAGTTTCTTCATGTCTAAAAACAATATCATTATCTACATTATTAATGATAGTATATTTTATCCTTTTAGGAAGCAAATTAGATTTAGATAATATAGCCGAAAATCTATTAAAAAAATCTTTTTCATTAAAAGGCTTAAATAATATTCCAGCTATACCTATTTTAAACATATTAGAAATAAAACCAGGTATAATTTCTGATACATAAATTAAAACTTTAACATTTTTATATATATCATTATTATGCATTTTTTCTAATATATTATTAACTTCTTCATCATAAGGAGAGGTTTCTATAATGGCAATAGAGAAAGGCATTTTTGAACAAGTTGAAAGTATATGTTTTTTATCTTTTACTGCAACAACATCATATCCTTGCATAAGAAGTATTGTTGTAATGTTATCTCTTATAGTCCGATTTGAATCGTAAACTAATACCCTCATAAAGCACCTCCATTTGCCTATATATTAATTATAAGATAGTTAAAATTAAAATCAAGAAAAAAAACTAAATTATGTTATAATTATCAAGCAGATATTTAATATACAATTTCATATATAAATCAATATAGAAATTAAGGACAATAAAATGAAAGAAATAAAAATCACAGATATAGAAAATATAAAAATAGGAAATGCTCAAAATACATATGCTGCTACAGGATGCACTGTAATAATATGCGAACGCGGTGCTAACACTTCTCTTGATGTACGCGGCGGAGGCCCTGCTTCTAGGGAAAGCGAACTTACAAAACCATTTGCAACTACAGAAGTTATACATGCTGTGCTATTAAGCGGGGGAAGTGCTTTTGGTCTTGATGCTTCGGGTGGAGTTATGAAGTATCTTGAAGAGAGGAATATTGGTTTTGATGTTGGGGTTACTAAAGTGCCGTTGGTTTGCGAGTCTTGTATATTTGATTTGCGTATTGGAGATTATAAGGTTCGTCCTGATATAGAAATGGGGTATAATGCTTGTGTTGATGCTCAGAATAATAATCCCAAAATGGGAAATTATGGGGCTGGCACGGGGGCTTCTGTTGGAAAAATATTGGGTGTTGATTATGCTATGAAATCTGGTTTAGGTTTTTATGCTTTAGAAGTTGATGGGGTTAAGGTGGGTGCTGTTGTTTCTGTTAATGCTTTTGGGGATATATTTGATTATGACACTGGAGAGAAATTAGCAGGTCTTTTAGGTGAAGATAAAAAAAGTTTTAGAAGCTCTGAAGAAGAATTGATAAAATTAACAAGAGATAAAGAGATATCATTTAATTTAGTAGAAAATACAACAATAGGTGCTATTATAACAAATGCTAAGTTCACAAAAACACAAATGGGTAAAATAGCATCTATGGCTCATAATGGTTTTGCAAGAACTATAAAGCCAGTACACACCACATTAGACGGGGATAGTATTTATGCTATGTCTGTCGGAGATATTAAGGCGAGTATTGATGCGGTTGGTAGTTTGGCTGCCATTGTAATGGGAAGGGCTATTAATAATGCTGTAAAAAATACTTGTGCTGCTTATGGGTTAAAAGCATATAATGATATTTTTTAATTATTTTTATTAGATTAGTATATACTGAAACAACTATATAAGTAGCAAAAGGTATATTTTAGCTTAAATTTAATAATTCATTCTTACATGTAAAACAAAATTATTATTATTTAGTATTAATTTTTTACTTGCACTTTTTGGTTCTTTGACGAAGTCCGCACCGCGTAAGGCGGGAAAAAGAACAATAAAAAATTATAAAAAATAATTATTTCAATATATACTAAAAATTTTTACCTTTTTTTATTTTGCTTATTTGCAGGGCTTTGCCCCGCACCCCACTTCTTTTGCTGCCGCAAAGAAGCAAAAAGGCTGCATTTCTTTAGCTTAAAATATTGGTATTATTATATACTAATACATATTTAAAAATATACAAAGCTAAAACGCTTGCACTTTTTGGTTCTTTGATGAAGTTCGCATAGCGAAGGCGGGAAAAGAACAATAAAAAATTGACAAACTTAAAAAACTTCAGTATATTTAAATATATTGAAATTGATGAGAAAAATATTTATCTTTTTATTAATGCTTACATCTTTGGCTTTTAGTAATAATATCAGCAATAATCAATATAAAAACATTGATGATTATGCAGGAATATATTATGGAACATTGATTGCATTTTCTGATATAGAAGGAGAAGTGCATTTACAAAATTTTAAAATAGAAATTTCAAAATCTGGAAATATTATATCTGTAATACCAACATCATTAATAATAGGAATAGATACCGACACAGATATAGAAATAAATAAAACTAAAATAATTAGAAAATCAAATACAGAATATAGAATAATAGATAATATCACAAAATATATTATACCTAATATATCATCAGTTTCAGCAAGCGGAGATGTAAGTTTTAATTTTTATGATAATGGAAACACTTTAGAAGTAAGAGGAAGCTGCAAAGGAAGCGTAAGTTTTAATATAGAGGCATTCGATAAAACAATTATAGAGGCTAATAAATCTACAAAAGTAAATATTTACGGAACTTTTAATATCACTGAAAAAGTATATGATTAAACAAAAAACTTTTTGTAAATTTAAAGCCCTATAATTTGTAATAAATTAAAAACCTAATTCTTCATCTATAAATAATATATGTATTCTGTTTTTTATATGGCATTTATTTATAATAACAGTATAAGCACATAGCCTATCTTCTATATCACAATTCTCATTGCAAATCATATCCCCAATACAGCAAGGATTATTTACTTTAAATCTTATAGAGTTTTGCGAAGCAGCAAAATTTTTAGCTCTTTTTAATGCCTCTTCTTGAGTATTTGCAATCTTATTTCTTCCAACAATTAAATATACTTTTTTAGGCCCATAAATTATAGCAGAAACCCTATTTCCATTTCCGTCTATAGCTATAACATCTCCATTCTTACTCAAAGCATTTGCAGAACACAAATATACATCAGAAGTAAATGCCTTAATCTCTGCTTCTGCTTTTAATTCCTTATTGTTTCTGTCTGCAAAGTTTTTATAGTCTTTTAAATCTTCTAATATACCCATCTGATTAACACTGGTGCTTCCGCCGAATGTTATAACATCATCTTTTTTTATTTGACTTAGTAAAAATTTTTTAGCTTCCTCTTTGTTAGGAAAACTATCAAAAGCAAAGCCTTTTTTATTGAAATTTGTTTTTAATATGTTAGATAAATTCTTAAAATACTCTTCTTGAACTGTCATAAAAAACTCCATAATATAATTTAACCTAAATTATACTTAATATAAAAATATTTGTAAATATATATCATTTTTTCTTTTTATATTTGTTTTATATGTTGACTTTTATAATTTTTTGTACTATACTTATTATTAGTAATTAATATTAATAAGTAATTTATTGTATTAATATGATTAGGTATTTCAAAGGAGGAAAATATGCCTAGTTTTGCAAACCCGTTCAATGCAAATGTTGAAAGAAAGATTAGTAAAGAAGAATTAATACAGGCTGTGAGATTGGATATAGCTGGAGAGTTAGAGGCTATATATTTATATGATGCTCATTGTATGGCTACTGATGACCCTGTTGCGAAGGCTGTTCTTGCTGATATTAGAGATGAAGAGAAGGCTCACGTTGGTGAACTTATGGCTCTTTTAAGACATTTAGACCCTAAAGAGGCTGAACATTTTGCTTCTGGAGAAATGGAAGTAAAAGAAATGATGGAAGAATTGGGAATAAAAGAACCGGATTTATCAGGACTCACAGTAGGAAGTTTGAAAAAAGAATAATTATTACTATAATAAATAGTATAAAATTAAATTAAAAAAGGAGAATATATGGACTTTTTAGCAAGAGATGGTTCGCCTTTTGACAGCGACTTTTGGAGCAAAATAGATAAAACAGTAATAGAAACTGCAAGCAGAACTTTAATAGGCAGGAGATTTTTAAGCATATACGGCCCTTTAGGTTCAGGAACTATAAGCGTGCAATATGATAGAAATGACAGAGAAGAAGTTTTTCAAGATGGTATAGTAAAAACTTCTGGAAGGCATTCTGTGGAACTTCCGCAGTTATATCAAGACTTTACTCTTCTTTGGAGAGATATAGAAAATAACGAAAAAAATAAAATGCCTTTAGATTTATCTGTAACATCATTTGCAGCACAAACTTTATCAAATAAAGAAGATGAAT
>CAKVCJ010000084.1 GCA_934725655.1 uncultured Brachyspira sp. | reverse complement strand
ACATTCCTAAAGGTATTCTCCAATCTATAGTTTTAGTAGCAATTAAGAATATTCCGCCTATTGTAAGAAGTATAACGGAAGTCTCACCTATAGCTCCGCCAGTGCTTCCTAATAACATTTGAATATAATAGTGAGTTTCAAATTGAATTTGTTCTATTAAAGAAGTACTAATATTAGCATTATAAGTAAATTTCATAAAAGTTAAAGGAGTAGCCTGTGATAAAGCAGTTGTCATATCAAGAGCTTGAGTACCACCGCTTACAGTATTAACTAAATTACTAAGTCCATCAGCAAATAAATCAAAGAAAGGTACTCTAACAGGAGGTGTATAAGTACTCATTTGAGCAGGAAAAGCAACCTGTAAAAAAGCCCTTCCTACCAAAGCAGGGTTAAATATATTAGAACCTAAACCTCCAAAAACTTCTTTAGCAAAAATAATAGCAACAACTCCTCCAATAACAACCATTGTAATAGTGGTACTAGGAGGCAAAGTCATTACTAAAAGCAAAGCAGTAACCACAGAAGCATAATCAGGAAGTACAGGCTGTTTTCTCACCTTTCTAACAATGATATTACATAAAACACAAGTGATAATAGAAACAAGATATAATATAATTACTCTATTACCAAATAATACTACGCTGTATATAATAGCAGGTAAAAGAGCAATGATAACTCTTAACATAATTTTTTGTGTAGTATCTCCATCTTTTATATGAGGAGAAGATTCCGTGTATAACTTCATTATCTTATCTCCTTAACAAATCTTTACCATATCTAATCCATTGCACCAAAGGTATTTTGGAAGGACATATATAAGAACAGCAGCCGCATTCAAAACAAGTAGCTATATCCAAAGCATTTAATCTGTCTTTAATTTTAGCCTTAGCAGTATGAGCTATTTCAGTAGGAGAAAGATGAAGCGGACATGCATTAGCGCATCTTCCGCATTTAATACAAGGATATTCAACTTCTTTAGGCAATTTATTTTTATCTAAGAAAAGTAAAGAGTTAGTACCCTTATTAACGCACTGTTCCAAGTTAGGTATACTTGCTCCCATCATAGGGCCTCCTGCTATAACAAGTACATCTTCAGAAATAAGCCCTCCGCATTCATTAACTATATGTGAAATAGGA
Organism: uncultured Brachyspira sp.; assembly: GCA_934725655.1. Taxonomy (GTDB): domain Bacteria; phylum Spirochaetota; class Brachyspiria; order Brachyspirales; family Brachyspiraceae; genus Brachyspira. Next base: position 6,388 of record CAKVCJ010000084.1, on the reverse strand, counting down.
GTACCAAGCGGCACCCAAATGTTTTTATGTTCTTTTATAGCATCGCCTGATACAGTAACTATTCTCTCTATTAATGGTTTATCTTTAGCAACAGCTTCATATATAGCATATAAAGTAGCTATATTTACAACTAAAACATTAACATCCATAGGAAGCTTGCCTACAGGTACAACCCTTCCAGTTGTAGCATCAATAAGCATCTTTTCAGCACCCTGCGGATAACGAAGTCTTAAAGGCATTACTTCAACATTGTAATTTTTAGCAACCTTTCCCATCTCTTCAATAGCCAAAGGTTTATTAGCCTCTATTCCAATAACCGTTCTTTTTACAGAAGGAATAATTTTTCTTAAGATTTCTATGCCTTTGAATAAATCTTCAGTATGCTCCATCATAAGCCTATAATCGCTTGTAATGTAAGGCTCGCATTCAACCCCGTTAATAATTAAAGTATCGCAATTACCCTTAGCAGCCCCATCAACTTTAACATTAGTAGGGAAAGTAGCTCCTCCCATACCAACTATTCCAGCATTTTGAATCTTCTTAGACATCTCTTCAGCAGTTAATGTTGTGTAATTATTATTTAGAGGGAAATCAACATTATTAGCTTCTACATCTAAATTGATGAGAAAAGCATTAGCCCCCCTTCCCAAAGGCGGCGGAGCAATTTCTATATTTGCAATAGTACCGCTAACAGAAGAAAACACATTTCCAGATACATATCCGTTAGCCTCTCCGATGATTTCTCCTCTTTGAACTTTATCCCCTTTGTTTTTTAACATTTTAGCAGGGGCCCCTATATGCTGCGCCATTGATATTAAAACCGATTTTGGAGCTTGAGTCATAGCGGAAGAGGCTATTTGAGCAGTATCTTTGCTGTCATGAGGATGTACGCCCCCAAAACGAAATTTACCTAACTTCATAATATATATCCCTCATTTAACTTTTTATATATATAAATCAATAATATTTATTTAATATTTAGTATAGCAACAGCCCTAGTATATCCGCTTCCATAACTGCATAAAGCTAATTTGGTATTTTTCTTTATACTTCCATCTTCTAAAGCCATAGAAAGAGCAACTCCTGAAGAAGCACTCAATGAAGAGTTTGCATTTTCCATTTTTGCGTAAACAATATCTTTTGAAACATTTAAAGTATTAACAAAAGCATCAAAAGCATTCTTGTTTGAATATGATGGTATATAATAATTAGGTTCTATATTATTTTTTGACAAAATTTCTTTTATATATAAAGCAGCCTTTTTAGCTTCATCTTCAAATATATTATTATTTTTTATAGAGATAAAATGCTCTTTATTATTAACCCCTTCTTTAGTGTACGGCTTAGCGGTTCCTCCCATAGGGATATAACAGTTTTCTAAAGCATTTCCGTCTGTAACAGAATCTATAAAATCTATTTCAATGTCTGATTTTTCATTAGAAACTAATGCCGCCACAGAAGCATCATCGAATCTATTGGTGTCATCGCAAATATAAAAAGATTCAGCAGCCACTACTAAAATATTTTTATATCTATTACTTTTTATAAAAGCATAAGCAAGCCTTAAAGCTGATATAAAACCAGTGAAATCACTTTCTATATCAAAACAAAAAGCATTTTTAGCATTAATTTTACCGGCTAATATACAAGCAGTGGAAGGGTAGACATAGTCTTTAGTAACAGTAGCACAAATGATAGCATCTATAGAGTCTGGATTTATATCTTTGATAGCAAGTTTAATAGATTCCATAGCTAATTCAGATGCGGGCATAGAGGTTTGTTTATTTTTATAAGTGCCCTTACAAGATTTAATATATACCATATTTGAAAAATCCTTTTAAAAAATTCTTCTTTTCACACCAGATTCCAATAGTTCTTTAGCTATTTTTTCATTAACTTTTGCATCTAAAAATTTATACATATTAAGTATTGCGTTTTTTACTCCATTTCCGCTTGTTGTGCCATGTCCTGCAAAAGCTCCCCCATTTAAACCAAGCAATATAGCAGAACCATAAGAATCGGAACTCATTTGAGTTTTTAGATTTTTGAATACTGATTTCATCATAACAGCACCCATCATATTAAGAGGGTTCTTTTTTATTTCACTTTTTAGCATATTTACTATTAAACTAGCACTTCCTTCGATACTTTTTAGTACTATATTACCATCAAATCCATCTGAAAGTACAACATCAGCAACATCAGATTTAAGCATACTATTAGGCTCGACATTACCGACAAAATTAACCTTTTTCATTTTTTCGAGGCGTTCAAAATATTTTTTCACAGCAATATTTCCTTTGCTGTCTTCTTCGCCTATATTTAGAAGAGCAACTCTCGGATTACTTATATTCATATATCTTTTAGCGAACACTCTTCCCATAACAGCAAATTGAGCCATATAATCTGGAGTACAATCTACATTTGCCCCCATATCCATCATACAAAATTCACCGCCTATTTTAGGAAGTGTGGATACTAAAGGCGGACGCATAACCCCTTTTAAACGGCCTATTTCTGTAAGAGCAGCCGCTAAAGTAGCACCAGTATTTCCGGGTGAAAAAAAACCATCAGCTTTTTGGTCTGATACCAAACGCGCTGCTACCAATACAGAAGCATTTTTTTTATGTTTAATAGCAACTGCAGGACTTTCTGTCATTTCTATTATAGAATCGCTATGTTTTATATCTACACGATTTTTATCGTATTTTGATGAAGATAATGCTTTGGTGATATCTCTTTCATTACCTACTAATATTAAATTAACATCTTTATTTAAAGATAAAGATTCGATAGCACCAATAACTAATTCATTTAAAGGCTTTTCACCGCTAGCCACATCTATAGATAAATTCATTGAAAATCCTATTATTTATTTTATTATTATATTATTTATCAACCAGCATTTTGATTTTTATTAGCTTTTACTACTCTGTCTTTATAGAAACCGCATTCCGGACAAATTCTATGCGGCATTCTTTCTGCTCCGCATTGAGGACATATTGATAAAGAACCTAAAAATCTTTTGTCATTAGCAGCTTGTCTTGATCTTTTTTTTGATTTCGATTTTCTATGCTTAGGTACAGCCATTTTTTATTCTCCTTAAAAATAGTTACATAATAATCATAATTAAAACAATTAAGGTATATTTTACTATTATGTCATATTTTTGTCAAGTTTTATTCTATAATACTATTTCTTTTAGTTATCATAATAATTTTTTATATTTATATAAATTATAAAATAATGCTTCAATAATTACTATACTGCATATTTTATTGCTATATAAAAACTATTTTTCCAAATACGAATAAGAAAATTTATATTGTGCAAAAGGTATATAAAATACATCTTTTAATTTAGGGCTTTTTAATACAGCAGGTTCAAAATATGCTATAGGTATTATAACAGCCTCATCTTCTATAAGTATTTTTTCTGCTTTATGTAATTCTCTCATTCTGATATTTTGGTCAGTAGTTTTTGATGCTATGCTGATTGCTTCATCAAAAGCCTTATTTGTAAATAGAGAGTGGTTCTTATATGAATAGCTAACAAACATACCTAAAAAAGTAGTAGGGTCATTATAGCTTCCAGTCCAACTCGCAGCAGCCATAGTATAATTTCTCTCTGTTCTAAATGCATGAATAAACGGTGCAAACTCCATTTGTGTAAGTTTAACATCTATACCGAGATTTTCTTTCCACATATTCTGCACAGCTTCAAACATAGGTATATCATTGCTGAATGTAAGATAAAACTCTAATACAGGAAAACCTTCTCCGTTTGGGTATCCTGCCTCTGCCATTAATTTTTTAGCTTCTTCTACATTTTTTTGATAATCTGCTTTGTTTGTGCTTATATATTCGCCGGCATTATCTCTAAAGTAACCTTCTACATCGGTAACACCCCAAGGTACTAATGCACCTGCAGGTTTTCCTGATTTTATTATATTATCTACTATATAATTTCTGTCTATAGCAAGTGATAATGCTTTTCTTACTCTTTTGTCTTTTAGAGTTTCGTTTGTAGTATTAAGTGCATAATATTGAGTTCCTATCCTTGTTGCTATATCTATTAATCCTTCTTCTTTTAGAGTGTCTATATCTTGATGAGGAAATTGGTCAGAGAAATGAAGAGAGCCTTCTTTAACTCCCGCAACTGCCGAATTAGGATTATCCATAAGAATGAATTTAATTCTTTCAGCAACTATTGTGTCAGCTCCCCAATAGTTGGTGTTTTTTACAACAGTGATGCTTTGATCTGGTTTTCTTTCTTTTAGCATAAAAGCACCATTTCCAATACAAGTTTTTGGGTCTCTAGTCCAGTTGTCAGGATTTTTTTCTACCATATCTTTTCGCACAGGTGAAAATACAGGCAAATTTACAAGCTCTAAGAAATAAGCAGTAGGATATTCTAATTTTACTTCTAATGTATAATCATCTAAAGCCTTTATGCCAAACTCATCAACTGGCATATATCCCGCATTAACATTAGAAAAATTAAGTATAGGCTCAAATAAATAGCTCGGCTCGCTTGCTGTATTGGGATCAACAACCCTCTTCCAAGAATATTCAAAATCTTGTGCTGTTAGAGGTTTTCCGTCAGACCATTTGCCGTTTGTTCTTAAATGAAATATATATGTAAGGCCGTCTTCAGATATATCCCAGCTTTCTGCAGCGCCTGGCTGAATTGCTATATCTTTATATTTTGTAGTTAAGCATTCAAATAAATGGGTTACATAAGTAGAGCCTTGTAATGTGATATTTAAAGCGGGGTCTATAGTTTTTGGTTCTGCCCCAAGATTTACATATACAGTGTTTTCATCAATAGTGTTTTTATTTGTACAAGATAAAAAAGATAAGAATAAAGCGGTAAGAATAATAATATATTTCTTCATATTACCCACCCTTAGTATGGATTTTTTTAGAAATATTATATTTTATAATATAGTATTGTCAATAAATTTTTTTTGTTATTTGAAAATATTATCTATGCATTCCTATTGGAAACATATCTTTTTTAAGGTAAGTATTATAAATATTCATTATTTGCAATGTAAGCCCTATTGCAATACAGGATTCATCTACATCAAATAACCCATTATGAGCATTATGTATTATTGCTTTTTTCTTGTTTCTTGCTCCAAGATTAAAAAAAGCCCCCGGTTTATTTAATATAAAATATGAAAAATCTTCAGCACCTAATGAAGGTTTTGTATTTAGTACTTTGTTCTCGCCTAATAATTTAATTGCATTTTCTTCTATAATATTTGAAGCTTCTTTCCAATTAACCAAACTTGGAAAATAAGTAGTTTCTATAAACTCTCCGTCTGCTTCCATTGAGAGAGCTATATTTTTAATTATTTTTTTTATTTTATTTATAATATTATTAATAGTTGTGTCTTTTAATGCTCTAATAGTGCCGGTCATTTCCACATAATCGCATATCACATTTGTAGCTTTTCCTCCATTAATAGTTCCTATTGTAATAACAGATGCTTCTCCTACATATATATTTCTGCTTATAATAGTTTGTATTGCATTTATGATATTAGCCGATACTACTATAGCATCAACTCCGTCAGCGGGATTAGCGCCATGAGATTTTTTGCCGTATACTTTTATTTTGAAATCTAAACAGCTCGCATTAACTATATTATCTGTTATTTTTATACTTCCTACATCTGTGTTTGAATCTACATGAAGAGCATATACTATATTAACATTATGTAAGGCATTTTCTTTTATCATATTAGAAGCGCCGCCTGTTGTTTCTTCTGCGGGCTGAAATATTAGTCTTATATTGCATGGGGGTGTAAATTTTTTATCTTTGTTTGAAAATATTCTTGCTATTCCCATATTTATTGCAGTATGCACATCATGTCCGCAGGCATGACAAACTCCTTTATTCTTTGAAGCGTAGCTGCAGTGTTTTAAATCTTCTATTGGCAAGGCATCTATATCAGCCCTAAAAGCTATAGTAAAATTTTTATCTTCTCCTATTATATCTGCTATAATCCCAGTATTAGCTATTTTTGTTTTGTGGTTTATATTATGAGAGGTTAAATAATTAGATATAAACTCCATTGTATTAAATTCATTATTGCTCAATTCTGGATATGAATGAATATGTCTTCTTACATCTATTAGTTCATTCTCTATTTCTCTTATTTTTATTTTAATAGCTTCTAAAATATTGTATGTTTCTTGTTTCATAAAGATAAAATACCATTTGAGATTTATTCTAAATTAAATACTGTTTTGATATTATAAATCATATTGTTTTTTTTGACAAATAATATAATTTTTACTATATGTTTAGGAGCCAGAGATATTGCACATTTTTTAGTTAAAAAAAGTAGGTATTCCTTATAATATAAATAACCCAA
>CAKVCJ010000083.1 GCA_934725655.1 uncultured Brachyspira sp. | reverse complement strand
ATATTTTGAAAAGATGGGCGACCATGCGGAAAATATAGCGAAGTGGGTTTATTATTACAGCACGGGCGATAGGTATAAATAAAAATTAATGAAAATTTATTGTCTTAATTTTATTAATTAGTTAGCAAAATTTTTGACACTAATTCAAATGGTTTTAAAGTTTTAAAAAATGTTCTACCAATTATAATCTTTTTTGCTCCATTTTCTATGCATTTTAAGGCTTTATATTCATCTAAAGCGCCATCTACGGCTATTATAATATTTTTAGCGTTGCTATTTATGATGTTGCTTGCTTTATTTACCCGTTCAAAAATTTTTGGAATAAATATACTATTTTTAACTCCTGGTAAAGCGCTCATTATTAACACTTCATCTATATAGTCTAAATATTTATTTAACTCTAAAATATCAGTATTAGGCGAAATCGCTATTGATGGTTTTATAGATTTACTTTTAATATATTTAAGTAAATTAATTATTCCTTTATGGTTATTATTTTCTATATGTATATTTATAGAATTAATCTCAAACTCAGAAAATTCTTTAACAAATTTATTTAAATTATTAGTCATTAAATGAACATCTATTGGTATGTGTGTAAATTCTTTTATACTTTCTAATGCCGATGTTCCAAAGCCTATCATAGGAACAAAATTGCCGTCCATTACATCAAAATGCAAATAGTTTACTTTGCATTCTTCTGCTTTTCTAATAGCATTTCCTATATTACAAAAATCAGCAGAAAATATAGATAGGGAAAAATAAGCCATATTAATTATTTCACTAGTTATTTTTTATATAATGTTTTCCCTGTAAGTTTTTTTCCAACTGCTCCTCCAGGATGTATAACGCTAAAATCTTTTTTAGTGAAATTCTTTTTAACCATAATCGCAACTATTATTGCATCAAATAAAGCTATCAAAGCCACTATACTTGATGTTGCTAAAAGATTAAACATATCGGCTTCTTTAGACACATGAACTTTTAAAAATATATCGCTATCTTTCGATAATGATGAATTTTCATTTTCGGTGACTCCTATTAAAAAAGCTTTTTTATGTTTTATAGCTGGAATCATAGATATTAATTCCATAGTTTCTCCGCCTTTAGATAATAAAATAACAATATCTTCTTTTTTAACTATTCCTAATCTTCCATGCAAAGCATCCGAAGGACTTAAAAAGATAGACGGGCATTCTATACAAGATAATGTATGCGCTATTTTTCTACCAGCTTCTCCTGATGTTCCACAACCTGAAATAATAATTTTACCTTTACATTCTTCTATTTTTTTTATGACTAAATTAACAGACTTTTCGTCATAATTATTAAGTATTTCCAATATACTCTGACTTTCTATACTTAATACATGTTCTATAATTTTTTTAGTTTCTTTATCCATTTAATTTCTCCTTAAATATATTAAAATACCGATTCTCTAAGATTTGTAACAGTTATATTTTCGCCTTTAAAAATTAAATCTTTTAAAGCGCCTGATTTAAATATAATAACTCTATCCGCTATTTCCACAAGCTCTTCTTCTTCGCTTGAGACTATAATTATACATTTTCCAAGTTTTGCCAGTGATTTTATAATATTATAAATATCTCTTTTAGCGCCTAAATCTACTCCTTTTGTAGGTTCATCTAATAATAATATATCGGAATCTTCTTCTATAATTCTGCCTAATAAAGTTTTCTGTTGATTGCCACCAGATAAAGATTTCATACTATTATAAATATTTCCCTTTATTTGCATATTATTTAAAATATTAATTATCTCTTTATCTAATCTTTTAAAATCTATATATAATAATTTGTTAAACCTATTTAAAGATGTTAAGGATGAATTCCTTACTGCCGACATTAATGGTATTATACCTAAATTTTTTCTATCTTCTGTTAATAATGATATTCCATTTAGCATGGCTTTAAATGGATTTTTCGGTATATATTCTTTGCCATCAATTAAAATTTTACCAGAATCTATATTGTAAATACCATATAATGTATTTAAAAGACTTGTTCTTCCAGAACCTACTAGTCCGTATATTCCTAAAATCTCGCCTCTATAAGCTTTAATATTTATATTTTTAAGTTTTAAAGTATTTACATTAATAATATCAAGAAATGGTTTATTATAGTTTATGATGTGTTCTTTATTTCTATCTATATTAAAATAAGATTTATTATCATCATTTCCTTCGCCTATAATAGCATCCACAATATCCTGTTTAGAAAAATTTTCTTTCTGGGCGTTAAAAACCATTTTGCCTCCTGACATAACAGATACTTCATCGCAATATTCTAAAACTTCATCTATTTTATGGGACACTATAGCTATGCCAATATTTTTTTCTTTCACTATTTTTTGAACATATTTTAAAAGTATAGACGCTTGTTTATTTTCTAATGCGGTCGTAGGTTCATCTAAAAATATAAATTTTGCTTTTCTATCTAAATTTGTTATAACCTCTATCATTTGTTTTATAGGGTGTGTCAAATCTCTTACATAATCTTTCGGATTAATTTTAATATCGTATTCTAATAATAATTTTCTGGCATACCTTAACATGTATTTTTCTTTTTTAATACCTAATTTATTTACGACTTCTCTCCCGAGAAATATATTTTGCATAACTGTTAAATCTGGTATTAATCTAAGTTCCTGATAGACGCATGCTATACCGTTTGACAAAGCAGATTTTGGAGAATCTAATTGTATTTCCTTACCCTGAAGCAAAAGTTTACCAGAATTAGGTTTTTCAACTCCAGCCATTAATTTTAGGAGGGTAGATTTTCCAGCTCCATTATGCCCGAATAAGCCATGTATTGTCCCAGCCTTAATATCAAAGTTAATACTATGCAAAATTCTTACGCCAGAATACTCTTTAATTATATCGCAAGCACTATAAAAATTATACATAAGACACACCCTACAAAATAAATCTTAATATGCTAAAGGAATAACTTCTTCGGCATTATTTTTATTTACTAATAACGGAGGACTATTTAAAATATACTCTATATTATTAGTGTCTCCGCTTAAATATTTTTTAATCGTATCTATGGATAACCTTGCTAACTTATCAGGTTCTTGTATAGCCCCAGCCTTTATATCTCCCTTTTGAATTAATTGAACTCCAGCTTTATCTACAAAACCATATAACTTTACTTTATCTTTTAATCCTAATTGAGAAATAGCCGCAGCAGAGCCTAATATGGCTGGCTCGGTATTTGCATATACCACATTCATATTTGGATTACCTTGAAGCATTTCGGTCGTTACTTTTAGCGAAGTAGTTTCCTCTACTTTACCATTCACTAAAGCTACAACTTTAGCGTTAGGATTAACGGATATTGCCTCCTTAAATCCGTCATCTCTTGTGTTTGCCGAAATGGAGGTAGGCTCTCCCACTATACCAACTATGATATTAGCGCTTGTTCCCATATCTTCAATTAATTGTTGTCCAATATAAAAACCTCCCATTTTTTGGTCAGTTTGTATTCCTTGAACCATTATTGCATTTTGTTGTTTCATACCTTCAGTGTCTGGCAAAATATTAATAGTAAATACGGGAATATTAGCTTTATTAAGTTCTAAAACTTGAGATACCCCAGGGCCAGAACTAACTGGATTTAAAACTACAAAATCAACTTTTTGTTCTATAAAACTTTGGCAATGAGCTAGCTGTTTAGCGTCATCATTATCCGCTATTAACACCCTAATTTCAAAGTTATTTGAACTTCCATATTCTTCAAAACTTCTTTTCATTGTGACATAATATGGATTTGTTATATTGGGTAGACTTACGCCAATAACTTTTTTGTTGCCAGAATTTTGAGAATTACTGGCTCTGTTGCATGATATAAGCATTGAAGCCAATATCATTGAAACGATTAATAATTTTTTAATTATACTTTTCATGGTATAACTCCTTTAATATGTTTTTTATATAAAATAAGAAATAATTCTTATTTTTTCAAAAATTTTGTTAGAAAACTCTTATCAAACGATTTAGTAGTATCTATTATTACTCCTATTAATATTATAACTCCTATAACTAAAGGTTGCCAATAAGCGTTTACATTTACTACATTCATTAAATTAGATATAGATGCTATCATAATAGCGCCTATCATAGCTCCAGATATTGTTCCTATCCCGCCGAATAGACTTACTCCTCCAACTACAGCGCCAGCTATAGAAAAAAACAATTCTTCTCCTCTTCCAGCGGTAGGGTATCCAACCATTAATCTTGAACCATAAATTAATCCTCCGCATGCGGCGCATAACCCGCTAATAGCATATACAAGCATAATAGTCTTTTGTATATTTATTCCAGCTAACCTAGAAGCTTCAGAATTTCCACCGACTGCATAAATATGAACCCCTTTAATAGTTTTTTTAAGAAAATATGACGCTATAAATGCCGCTATTATTAGAGCTATAACTGGAAAAGGTATGCCTAATATTCTTGATTGTCCAATTAAGCTATAATTTATATCTGTAACTCTAATTGAATTAGCTTTAGTAATAATTTGAGGAATTGAGGCGGCGACTCCTTGCATAGCAAAGGTAACTATAAATGGAGGAACTTTAGTTTTTGCTATAATAAAACCGCTAACTAACCCAGTAAAAGCACCTATAAGTAAAACCAATATAACGGCTATCCACCATGCTAATTGCAAATATTCCATAAATACGGCAGCTAAAACGCATGTCATAGCCACAATTGAGCCTGTAGATAAATCAATACCGCCTGTTAATAATACAAAAGTTTGCCCTAAACATAAGAAACATATTACCGAGCCGTTTAAAAGAAGTATCATAATATTTGATAATGTTAAAAAATTTGGGGTAGCTATAAAACCAACTAAAAATACCAAAAGCATTACTATAGCTATTCCTGTTTCTTGAGGTAATTTAATTTTTTTCATAAATACACTCCTTATATTTTTTGTTATAATAATTATAAGAATCTACTATTCTATTTATATCAATGTTGTTTCTTGGCGTAGCCACTTTTTCTAAACCTAAATTCCAATTTTGCATTAAGTTAGTTATATCAATTTTTTTGTATGAACTTGCGGCGAGCAACGCTGCGCCAGCAGCAGCGGTTTCTAAATAATTACAAACATAAACCTCTTTTTGCGCTAAATCGGAAATAATCTGCCTATATGCCAAACTATTAGAGCCTCCGCCCGTTAATATTATTTTTCCATCGCATTTTAATCCTATAGCTTTTAGTATATTTATTCCTTCTAATAAATTACAAACTACTCCAATAATCGAGGCGCTTGCTATATGTTCTCTTTTTACATTACTTTTTATTCCGTTTAATGTTCCTAAAGCAAAAGGCAAATTAGGAGACCGTTCGCCATCTAAATATGGTATTAATATTAAATCTCCACCCATATCTTTATCATTCAAAACCATATTATCAAATTCATTGGTTGAACAATTTAATATATATCTAAAAGCATCTGTGACTTTAGCGGCGTTTAAAGTTGTTAACATGGGCATATATCTATTTGTGGAATCGGCATATAAATTTACCATCCCATCATAAGTATTTGTTATTTTATTTGTTGTTATAGTATATACTGTACCACTTGTTCCAATTGATATTACAATATCGTTTTCTTTACAATTTAGCCCTATCGCCGCTGCCATATTATCTCCAGTGCCAACGCTTACAAAAGCTCCTTCCAATTCTTCTATGCCTTCTATTTTTCTTACTTTACCTACTACATCGTTTGAATTTACTATTTTAGGTAATTTATTTATAATTTTAGAAGATAGGGACTTATCTAAAATAAATTCATCGTATATGTTATCATAAGGATTGAAATATCCAGTTCCCGAAGCTACGCCTCTTTCTGTTACATTATTTCCCGTTAACATAAATACTATATAATCGGATGGTAACATTATGTATTGGCTTCTTTTAATTACATCATTATAATTCTTTTCCATCCATACTAATTTTGAAATAGTTAATGCTGGAGCGGGTATAGAACCAATATAAGATTCCCAATAATTATCATTTATTAGTTTTCTCAAATAATCCGCCTCTTTAAAAGATTCCGTATCATTCCATAATTTTGCTTTTCTTAAAGAGTTTAAATTTTTATCTAAAATTACTAATCCATGTCCTTGTCCTCCAACAGATACGCAAGCAATTCTTGATAAATATTCTTTTAAATTTTTAAATGCTGATATTAAAGCTTCCCACCAATCTTCTGGTTTTTGTTCGCTACATGGAGGCGTAGTTTTAGGATGTTTAATTCTTGATTCAGCTATTATAGAGCCATCATTTAAATCTCTTAACACAATTGTGCATGATTGAGTCGATGAATCTATTCCAGCAGCTATATCTCTATTCATAATTTTAACCTTAAATACATATCCCTATATTTTATTTAATTCTATTCCTTTTTGGCTTTTTTTAATTAGGGATGCATAATCTTTATCAGATTTAGTTAATATCCCTAAATACAAAGCTTCTATGATAGCTTGGTCAGCTACTCGTCTAGAAACTATATCTTTACCTACAGTCAAATCCGATGTAGAAATAAACAAATTAATGTCTACATATTTGGATATTGGAGATTTATTCATTTGCGTTATACATATAGTCGTAGCGCCAGATTCTTTAGCGTTTTTTATAGCCTTTATTATATTTTGTGAAGCTCCAGAATAGGATATTGCAATTGCTACATCATTTTCAGTCATTAGGCTAGAAGTAATTAATTGCATACATACATCACTATGAGCTGAACATGTATATCCTATTCTGCTAAATTTTAGATAACCAAACATAGCTACTATATGAGCATCTCCGACTCCAAAAAAATGTATACTTTTAGCATTTATTATGCTTTCTAATGCTTTTGAATAGTTATCAGATATAAGAGCTAAAGTATCATTAAGCGTTTGAATATTATGCTTAAATATTTTTTGCAATATTTCTGTCATAGAATCATCTTTATATATTTCTTGAGTTATAGTATTGTTAGAATCTATCATAGACTCTATAAACGATTGTTTGAAACTTGCAAAACCTTTATATCCAAGTCTCTTGCAAAATCTTATAATAGAAGTATCACTACATCCACTTTCTTGAGCCAGCATTAATAAATTTGTGCTTCTTATATTTTCTGGATTTTCCAATATATATTTTGCAACTAATTTTTCAACTCTGGGAAGTGTAGGTAATAAAAAATTTATTTTTACAAAAATATCGCTCACTAATATTCCTTTTTAGTTTTATAAAACAAATAATTTATTTATTATAATTATATTATAATAAAATTTAATTATAATGTCAACAGTAAAATTATAGTTTTATATATAAAATTACTTATAATTTTGTAATTTTATATATAAAATAATACATTTAATACATAATAATCAACGATTAATAATATAAATAAAAAATGAAATATTTATTTTAATATTTTAAAAATAAATATTTTATTGCATATAAATAGTTTTAGTTTAAATTTATAATTCTTTTGATATAATATAAAATAAAAATTACTAACGGCATGCAAATGTTAAATAAAAATT
>CAKVCJ010000082.1 GCA_934725655.1 uncultured Brachyspira sp. | reverse complement strand
ATGAGGAGTTTTTTGAAAGTAAAAAGATTTTAGAATCTAAAGGATATAGTATAAAATTAGCTTCTAGTATAATAGGGGAAGCACATGGAAAATTAGGAAGTACAGTTAATACAGAGCTTTTATTTAGCGAAGTGAGCACAGATGATTTTGATGCTATAGTTTTTGTTGGAGGGGTTGGTTCTATAAAGCTTTGGGACGATTGGAGAACACAGGGGCTTGCTAAGTTATTTCTTGAGAATGGAAAAATAGTAGCTGGTATTGGGAGCGGGGTTGTTATAATGGCTAATGCGGGCATATTAGAAAATATTAATGTTACTTGTTTGAAAGAAAATGAATCTCCTGTTAGGCATAATAATGCTAATATTTTGGAAGAGAATGTTGTAGTATCTGGCAATATAATAACAGCTAATGGACCAAAATCTGCAAAAGAGTTTGGCAATGTTTTGCTTAATGCTTTAGAAGCAGTATAAATTTGTTTTATAGCATATAGATAAATAACTATATTTTTTATAAAAGTTATTTTTTCTTCAACTTTTTCCCGCAGCAAAAAGTTGCAAAAAGTGCAAATGTTTTAACTTTATATATTGGAATATGTATTAAATGTAATGTTGTTTCAGTATATATATATTAAATAAATAATATTTTTTATATATTATCTCATCTAACTAATTAAAATATCCGGCTTTCTATTTTTGTATAGCATTACAGAAACAATTAATGTTGCTATTTCGCTTATAGGAAGAACTAAAATTAAACCAATAAAACCTATTATATTAGGCAGAGTTAATACTAATGCTATTGGAAGTATTGTGCTTCTTAAGGCTGCAACTATCGCTGAAGCTCCTGCCTTTTGTACAGATGTATAGTAGGCACTCATTATAATATTTATTCCTACACCTATAAAAGTAGGTATTGATGCTCTTACAAAAAAATTAGCATCTTCAAATGTTTTTAAATCAACATCTTTTAAAAGTGTATTTACTAATGAACTTGGATTTATTAATAATATTATTGATATTAATATTGATATAATAGAAATTAAGAATATTGATATTTTGAGAAAATCTTTCATTCTATTTTTATTTTTAGCACCATATGAAACACTTACGAGCGGTTCTAACGCTTCGCCGATAGAATATGCAAGCATTATAAAAAACATAATAGCATAATTGGCAACTGAATAAACAAGTATGCCGTTATTGCCGGAAATGTTATATGCTGTGATATTAAATAGCCAAGGTATGAGTCCTGAAGAGAGATTGCTTAAAAACTCTGAAAATCCGTTGAATGATGCTTTTAATATATAAATCCACCCGCCATAAACTTTTATAATTTTTAATTTGCAATTTGGCTTAAAGAAATATAATAACCCCATAATGAATGCAATCATTTGAGATATTGCAGTAGCCCAAGCCGCTCCAGATATTCCAAGATTAAAAACTACAATAAAAATAGGATCTAATATCATATTTGCTATAGAAGATATTATAAACATTAAAGAAGCAAACTTCGGAGAACCATTAAGCCTTACAAACTGACTAAGTACATAAGCTATTCCCCAAAAAAATGTGGCAAATAATACTCCCTCAATATAATCTAATGATAATTGGTATATTTCTCCATGAGCTCCAAATAATGGAAGTAAATTTTTTCTAAATATATATGCTATTATAAGAGGTAAAGTTGCTATTGTGAGAACTACTATTAAGGTTTGAGTAAATATTAAATTGGCTCTTCTTATATTATTTTCGCCAATACATTTACCAGCGAGTGCAATAGCGCCTATTGTAAGCATTACATAAATACCAAATGATAAAGCAGTAATCGGCCAAACTATATTAATTGCAGTGAAGGCATTAGCAGAAATAAAATACGCCACAAAAAAACCGTCAACAAATACTGCAGCACTTCCCATAATCATACCTAAAATGCTTGGTATAGCAAATTTAAAAAATAATTTTATACTGTTATTTTCTATTAAAGTTTTATCATTAAGTTCCATATGCTTATTTAATTTTAAATAAAAAATATTAGAAGTACGCTTTCAGACTAATGATAAGTATAAATATTTTTATTTATTTGTCAATAGCATAATATAAATTGATGATGTATAATAGTATAAAGGAGTTTAATTATGGAAATAATAAAATATAATAAAAAATATATTAAAGAGGCTATGGCTATATGGAATAATATTATAGAAGATGGTATTTATTTTCCTCAAATAGATGTTTTAAAGGATTTAGAAGAAGCAGATAAATATTTTTCTTCTCAGGATTATACCGGCTTAGCAATAGAAGATAAAAAAGTTTATGGAGTTTATATACTTCATCCTAATAATATAGGAAGATGCGGACATATATGCAATGCTTCTTATGCGGTAGATAAAAATATTAGAGGTAAAGGGGTAGGGGAGGCTTTGGTGAGAGATTCCATTAAACAGGGTGCTAAATTGGGTTATAAAATACTTCAGTTTAATGCTGTTGTATTATCTAATGAAACTGCTCATAGACTATATAACAAAATAGGCTTTAACAAAATAGGTGTAGTTAAAAAAGGTTATCTTAATAAAAATAATGAGTATGAGGATATAGTTCTTTATTATATAGATTTATAATTGTTTTATTATTTAATTAATTGGAGTATATTATGGACTTTAAAAAAGTAAAAATTGAAGTATATATACCTGAAGAATATAGAGATAAATTAAGAGAGGCATTAAATGATATAGGAGTTTTGGGAGTTGGCAATTATGATAATGTGATGTCTGTAACAAAAGTAACTGGTTATTGGAGACCTTTAAAAAATGCTAATCCTTTTGATGGTGAAATTAATAAGTTATCAGAAGCTAATGAAGACAAGATAGAATTTGCCACAGATATAAAAAATGTTGAAAATGCAGTAAAAGTGATAAAAAAAGTTCACCCTTATGAAGAGCCTGTTATAAATATTATACCATTAATAAATGACAGATTTAATTTAGATTTTTAATTTTTTGAATATAATAGACTGTTTCAATAACAGCTTTATTTATAGAAAAATTACTTTCTTCTATTAATGTCAAAATCTCCTCGTTCTCCTGTAAGTATGTAGCCTATATTTAGCATATTTTTTCTAAGGCTCTCAACACCTTCTGCTGATTCTGTGCCTGTTGCTATTTTGTTATTATATAGTGAATATTTCGTTCTCACATCAATAGGAGATAAATTGGGCATAACAACATTAGCTCCATAAAGTATGCCAAGTTCCCTTCCTCCTTCTTTAATAGTGCCCAAAGCAGTAGTAGCTGGTATTAATGCTAACGGGAAAATTAAACGAAGTATGCTAATGAGTATTAAAGTAAGTTCCAGCTCTCCTTTTTTTTCATTAGCAAATGGTGTGTCTTTATGAGGAAGAAAAGGCCCTATACCTATCATTTCAGGATTAATCTCTTGCATAAACATTAAATCATCAGCTATATTTTCTAAAGTTTGATAAGGACTTCCAACCATTATGCCTGTACCTGTTTGATAACCTAATTTTTTTAAAGTTCTTAAGCATTCTTTTCTATTTTCTAAGCTCATATTTTCAGGGTGAAGTTTTGAGTAGTGAATATTATCAGCAGTTTCATGCCTAAGTAAAAATCTGTCAGCATCTTTTTCTTTTAATACCCTGTAATATTTTTCTTCTTTTTCACCTATTGATAATGTCAAAGCAGAATCTGGAAATTTAGTTTTAATTGCCTCAACTATATCAGACATTATATCTATATTATAATAAGAGTCTTCTCCCCCTTGTAATACAAAAGTTCTAAAACCTATTTCATAACCAATCTCGCAGCATAACAAAATATCTTCTTTGCTGAGTCTATAACGTTCAGCATTTTTGTTGCTCTTTCTTATTCCGCAGTATATGCAGTCATTTTTACAGTAATTAGTAAACTCTATAAGCCCGCGCATAAAAACATATTTGCCAAATACTCTATCAGCTTTTTCTCTTGCCTTAATTCTTAAATATTCTTTTAATTTTTTTACTTCTTCTTTTTCTTCATCATTTAAATTTTTTATATTGATATTATTATCATATTCAAAAGATGATAAAAGAGTAAAAGCATCTTCTTTTGATATTTTTTCTTCTGTTTCTATTTTTTTAATAATCTCTTTTGCTTTATTTGTATTAATCAAGTTTATATTCCTTTATTTTTTTAAAAAATTAATAAATTATCTTAAATATGAAACACAACTAATATTATTTTGCACTTTTTGGTTCTTTTGACGAAGTCCGCACCGCGACTGAAAGGAGTGCCTGTGGGTGCGAGCTGCGGGAAAAAGAACAACAAAAATTAATAAAATGTAATTAATTATATATACTTAACGCCATTAATCTTCGCTATAGTCATACCGTAATTAGTAATTGGCACATTCTGCTCTTCGCATATTCTTATTCTATTTAAAATATGTTTTCTACTACCCATGCAACCTCCGCAATGTATCACCAAATCATATTTTGATAAATCTTCTGGAAAATCAGTCCCTGCTGCATAATCTATATCAAACTCAAAACCGAATTTCTTTTTTAATAGATTAGGAATTTTCACTCTTCCTATATCTCCTTCCAAAGGAATATGAGTACAGCTTTCTGCTATTAATATTTTACTTTCTCTTGTTAGGCTCTCTATAAACTCAGCACCTCTTTTATAAACTTCTTCATTTCCTTTATATCTTGCAAACAACACAGAAAATGAAGTTAATAAACTCTCTTTAGGTTTCAATCTTTCTACTTCTTTGAACACTTGAGAATCTGTTATTATAACTTTAGGAGCTTTGCTTAAAGCCTTTAATGCATTTTCCAATTTATCAAATGTAGAAGCAATGATTATAGCCCTATTGTCTAAAATATCTCTTATAGTTTGAACCTGCGGAAGAATGAGTCTGCCTTTAGGAGCTTGAATATCCTGAGGCATAACAAGCATTACAATATCATCTTCTTTTATTATATGCCCTGTTATACTTATTTCTTCTGTTTTTGGGATTGTTAATTTGATAGCTTCTATTAATTTGTCTATATTAATTTTGTTATTAGCACTTATTGAAACAGTTTCTAAATCGAATATGTCTTTTATATTTTGTTCTATTTGTTTGTAATTATTATTTAAATCTATTTTGTTTAAAACTGCTACAACAGGTATCTCTAAATTTGTTAATTCATTTTTCCATTTTAACTCAAGCAAATAATCATTAAAATTAGCATCAAAAACAAGCAAAGCAATATCAGTTGACTCCATTATTTTTTTTGTTCTCTTTATTCTTAATTCCCCAAGCTCTCCCTCATCATCAAAGCCTGCAGTATCAACAATAGTACATGCTCCTATTTTATTTATTTCTATCGCTTTTTTAACAGGGTCGGTAGTAGTCCCTGCAGTATCCGAAACTATTGCAACATCTTGATTTGCAATTGCATTGATAATGCTTGATTTGCCAACGTTCCTTCTTCCAAATATTGCAATATGAGTTCTATTTGAATTTGGTGTATAATTCATATTTTTTCCTATTATAAACAATTCATGCTTTTTAGTATATACTAATAATTTATAAGTTTGTAATTTTTTGTTGTTCTTTTTCCCGCCGCTCGCACCCACAGGCACTCCTTTCAGTCGCGGTGCGGACTTCGTCAAAAGAACCAAAAAGTGCGAGAATTTTAGCTTTATATTTTGGAATATATAAAATAATATTTATTTTTGTATATGCATAAAAAGCTATAGTTCATTAAATGCAGTTCTTTTGCTTCTTTTATACCAATAAAAGAAGTGGGGTGCGGGGCAAAGCCCTGCAAATTATTTTCAATTTAACAAATATATTTTTTACAAAATATATTTACTCCAGTATAATAAAAAATCTAAATCAATTATAAAAGAATAATCCTAAATTAAAACTTAAAATCTCTCCTTCCTTCATCTATTCCTTTTAAAGCTTCCGCCAATTTTACTTTAACTTTTTCATTAGGTATTCGTTCTATTTCATTATTCATAACTTTGTATATTGATTTTTTAGTTTCTTCTTTGGCATAATCATTCTCATACTCTTTTAAAGTTATTATAGCATTAGCCTGACAGAAATTTTTTATCTGTCCGCTTTTAGCAAAAGACATAAATCTGTCGCCTGTTCTTCCTTCTCTGTAGCAAGCAGTACAAAAGCTTGGAAGATAACCTATATCGCAAAGCCATTTTATAATATCATCAAGTGAACGGTTATCAGAAATTTCAAATTGTTTAGAGTTCTCTTCTTCCTCTTCAACATATCCGCCTACACTTGTTCTCGAGCCTCCGCTTATCTGTGAAACTCCAACCTCTAAAGCCTCTTCTCTTGATTTTTTACTCTCTCTTGTAGAAACTATTATTCCAGTATAAGGAACAGCTACCCTTAAAACAGCAACTATTTTTTTGAATAAACTATCTGTTATAGCATTAGGGAAACTCTTGACATCAACATCATCAGCAGGTCTTATCCTCGGCACGCTTATTGTATGAGGGCCGCACCCAAAAGTATCTTCCAAATGTTTAGCATGATAAAGCATAGCAGTAAAATCATATTTATAATTATAAAGCCCAAATAATACTCCTATACCAACATCATCAATCCCGCCTTCCATAGCTCTATCCATTGCTTCAGTATGATATTCGTAATTGCTTTTTGGTCCGCTTGGATGAACTTTCTCATAGGTTGATTTATGATAAGTTTCTTGAAATAATACATAAGTGCCAATGCCTGCATCTTTTAACTTTTTATAATTCTCCACTGTAGTTGCAGCAATATTAACATTAACCCTTCTAATTGCACCGTTTTTATGTTTAATGCTGTATATTGTTTTTATTGATTCAAGTAAATATTCCATACTTGCATAGTCTGGATCTTCTCCTGTTTCTAATGCAAGCCTTTTATGCCCCATATCCTGCAATGCTATCACTTCATTCCTAATCTCATCTTGAGTTAATTGCTTTCTTGCTATATGTTTGTTTTTAGCATGATAAGGACAGTAAACGCATCCATTAACACAATAATTTGATAAATAAAGAGGAGCAAATAATACAATTCTTTTTCCATATATTTCTAATTTTATTTTCTTAGCTATTTCAAACATTTCATTTTCTATTTTCTTGTCATCGCAAAGAAGTAAAGCCAATGCCTCATTAGGTTCAAGCCCTTTCATTTTATTAGCCTTGTTTAATATATCTCTTATATTGTAATTTCCACTTTCAACTTGAGATATTGTTTTTAAGATTTCTTCATTGTTAATAAATTCATTTGCATTTCTTGACTTTGAATCGTATTTAAATAAAGTATTCGAGGACATAATATAAACTCCTAATAATTAAACTGTTATTTTATTATTTTTTGTTTGCATAAAGTGCCTTAGCAGAAACACCTTCAAGCATGCCAAGCTTACCAGTTAAACTATTAATTTTATCATTAGGAGCATTTAAGACTATGCTGATTATATTTATATTCTCTTCTCTATAAGGAATTCCCATTCTTCCTATAATAAAATCGCTGTATTCATGTAAAATTTCATTCACCTTTAAAACATTATCGGTGTTTTCAATTATTATACCTATAACAGCAATTCTACTCTTTTCCATAAATTAGATAATATAAAACTTAAAATATTCCTTCATGATAAACATTAACAGTTATTCATTTAGGTTAA
>CAKVCJ010000081.1 GCA_934725655.1 uncultured Brachyspira sp. | reverse complement strand
GAGAGTATTTGCTTTATATCTTTTTCATCTTCTATTACAAGTTTATCAAAGTTTTTAAACATATCAAAAAAAGAAACGATGTTATCAGAATTTATATTTTCTAAATTGGCAGCATTATCAATATTATAATCGCCAATGGAAGTCCTTATCAAATCTTTTGTGTACGCTAAATTATTAGTATACTCTCCAATATCTCTCACTATTGCTCTAATATAAGTGCCCTTACTCACAGAAGTCTTAATTGTAAAATAAGGATAATTATATTCTAATAACTCTATATTATTTATAAAAACATTCACACTCTTTAATTGAAACTCTTTATTTTCTCTCGCTAAATCATAAGCTCTTTTGCCGTCAATTTTTTTGGCACTATATATCGGAGGCTTTTGCAAAATACTGCCTAAAAAATTATTTTTTATTAATGTTTCTAATTCATTAAAACTTAATATATTTTTATTCTGTGTTATTTTTAAAGTTTTACCTTCAACATCATCAGTATCCCTGCTCTCTCCAAAAACTCCTCTTGCAATATACTCTTTATATAAATCATCAAACAAAAAAAATAATTTAGTATATCTTCCCAAAGCTATTATTAAAACCCCAGAAGCAAAAGGGTCAAGCGTACCAACATGCCCTATTCTTCTTTCTTTTAATATAGGTTTTAATTTTCTTATAACATCAAAAGAAGTAATGCCTTTAGGTTTATTTACTATTAGGAATCCTTTCATAAATATTCACACTCAGCAGCAAATTTAAGTAACTATTATCTGAAGAGAATTAAAGTATATATTGATAATATTAGCCGATATGTTTGGAATATCTCCATATTTTTTATTTGATATATCATTTCCTATAGCAAGTACTAAATCTGAAATAGTATTCATATTATGTCTCAATGCTTCTATTTGTTCTGCAGACAATCCTAATAATTGAATATTGCTTCTATCAAATTCTAATAATGCATTTTTTACAGCAGAATTCAAAAGCTGATAAACAACTATAAGCCTATTCTCTTCTGCTTCTGTGAGAACTGTAGTATTAAGCCCATATATCTTTGAAAGCTCATTCATTCTATTTGCAGTTTTATATATAGCATTAATATTATCTACAAACCAATTAATATTATTTCTCTTTCTCATATCTGATAATACATATTTAATATCATGCAGTATTGAATACCCAGCACTCTCATCTTCTCCGCTTGCTATATAATAATGCGAACGTATTAAAATATCTTGCAAACTATCAAAATCAGTTTTCCATTGAGGATCTTCAGTATTAGCATTATAATATTTCTTTTTGAATGCATTCCAATCTATTATAAATCTCTCTATGCTCTCTTTTCTATTTTGATTATTAATATTAGCAGTATAAAGTAATGTATTTATATAAGACTTATCAAGCAATGCCATGTCTTCAAGTAAAGTATTTTCTTTTTTACTGCAAGAAATTAATAATAGTAAAATAATTAAATATATTATATTATTTTTCAATTAATTATTCCCACTCTTTTTTATTTTATTGATTAATATATTAAAATAATGTAATATAAATTATGGAAAAAAACAAGATATATTTTTTAATATTATTATTAGCTATTGTTTCATGCAAAAAAAATGACATAGAAAAAGGAATATTATATTCTACTGGATATAGTGATTTAAGTTATGAAGCGAGCAAAACAAAAGCAATAGAAAATATGTATTATTACATAGCTGAAAAAACTGCTAATAGCATTAACAGAAACGATTATAATGTTGTTGGAGTATTTTTAAAAGATTCTAATATAATAGACTTTGACAATAAAGAAATAGTAAAAATAAAAAATTATAAAAAAAAAGATAATTATTATACAGATATAAAAGTGGAAGATGCTTCTATATATACAAACTCCCTACAAGCTTTAAGTAAAATAGTGCGAGAAGGCAAAATAGAAGGCAATATTTTTAGAGCAAATGCTTCTATACAATTAACAGAAAATGCCAAATTAAGCCCATATACAAGGCAAATGCTTACGCAAAATGCTTTAAAAAGAGCTTACGAATCTTTATATTATATGTTATTAAAAGAAGGAATAGATGTTAATAAGGTTGTAGAATTAACTAACAACGCCTACATTGCAGAAGAAAGTTATAGTGAAAATGAATATAATGTTGTAATAGAAACAGAAATAAATTAGTAATGATTGATTTTTTATTTATATACAATTATAATTATTAAAAACGGAGAATATAAAATGAATAATGTTATAAGCGGAATTTTTGGGGCTACTTCTTTACTTAATGTTGCTATGATATTATGTTGGATAGCTTTATTATTATGTTCTCTAATAGCCCTCACAGCAATAGTTGATAGATTTATTTATTTTAATAAAGTAAAAGCACAAGATGATGCCTTAGCACCAAAGCTTCATGCTCTTATAAAAGATAATGATATCAAAACGGCAATAGCATTATGCGAAACAAGTAATTCTCCATTGTCTAATATAGTATTAGAAGGCTTAAAAAATATAGAAATAATAAAAGAATCAATGATAATGCAGTCAAATAAAGAGCTTCCAAAATTAGAGAGATTTATTTCAACACTATCTACAATATCAACAGTAGCACCATTATTAGGACTGCTCGGTACAATACTCGGTATGATAGAATCTTTTGGAGTAATGGCTTCTGTTGGAAGCGGAAACCCAATAGCTCTTGCAAGCGGCATAGCAAATGCACTTCTAACAACTGCAGCAGGACTCGTTATAGCAATACCTACTGTTGTCTTTTATAACTATTTTGTTAATGCTCTAAACTCAAGAATTAGTTTTATGGAAAATATCTCTAATGAAATTTCAGACTATTTAACAAAAAAAGATAAATAATCTCTTAAAAAATTATATTATATATAAATAATTGATTTTTTAATTATTTAAGGAGTATATTATGCAAATAGCTATTGTTATAGTATTAATATTTTTTTTATTTATCATAAAAAATAACATATTTTATCACAATTATAAATATCAGCTTTTTAGCATAATAACTGATTCTGGGGAAGTGATAAACAAAGTAATAATAAATTACCCTAAAAATATGCTTCCGATAGAAATAACATCAAACTCTTATACAGTAAATGCTAAATCATATATACAAGCAGGCGAGCAAAAAGGAAAACTTCTATATAACATTAATAGAAATATAGTAAAAACTGAAACAAAAAATAATCAAGTAATTTTATATTTATTAGAATCAGAAGGCTTTACTTTAACTTTTTTAGAAGATAAACAAAGAAATTATCCTGCTAAATTGAAATATACAATAACTCAAAATACCCCCATTAAAACTTCTACAAATAAAATAATAAAAAATGCTATTTATACTTGGGATAAAAAAATCATTAATAATGAATTATCTAAATTTAAATTTATAAAAGATTCTATAAATTATCAATTTTATGATGCTGGCATATCAGATAAGCTAATAATATGGTTTCATGGAAATGGCGAAGGAGGTTTTGATAATTTTACTGATAATACTGTTCATATAAGAGCGAATAGAGGTGCGGTTGCTTGGACTTCGGAAACAGCACAAAAAATATTTAATAAAGCACATGTTGCAGCTTTTCAGGTTTTAGATACTTGGTTTTATGCAGAAAAAGATAATTTGTTAGAAATTGTTTATAATGAAATAAAAAAAATATCAGATACATATAATATAAATAAGATAATAGTATCAGGATGCTCTGCAGGCGGATATATGAGTACAAGAATGTTAATAAAATATCCAGACTTATTTGCCGCAGCTATTATTATTTGCCCGGCATTAGATGTGGCAAACATCAAAGGAGGAAGAACTCCAACTGCTGAAGAACTATATAAAATAAAACAATCTAAAACTGCTATATGGCTTGTTCAGGGAGAAACAGACGGCATTGTGGAAACAAAAGAATGCTCTGAATATATGTTTAATATATTAACTAAAGACGAAAAAATAATAACAACTAAAATTAAACAAGAATTAAATTCCGATTTCACTACATATGAAACCCAAGATAACAAATATAAATTATCCATATATGATACAGTTGATAAAAAACTAATAACTGATTTATTAGGAAAAAAGCGATATTCAGGAAAATTAGAATTTGCTCAAGACTATGATCAAGACGGCATTTACACAGTTGAACAAGACATAGATCACTCTTCTTGGATTTATGTATTAAACAATAATACTAAATCATCAGACGGCACTACAATTATGGATTGGGCTTCATCTTATATAAATAAATAATAATAAAGAGGTGCTAAATAAAATTAGTACCTCTTTTTATTTTTTTATTAATAATATTTTTTAATAGAAACTACTTTCTTTTGCCGTCATTAAGCCCCATCAAATCACGAACTTCATAAAGTGTCTTTTCAGCTACTTCAGAAGCATTTTTTGCCCCCTCTTTAAGAACATCATAAACATAATCTAAATCATTAGAATATTTATTTATATTTTCTCTTATAGGAGCCAATTCTTTGTTGATATTTGCGGACAACATTCTTTTACATTGCACGCATCCAATAGAAGCATTTTTACAGCCTTCGCAAATCTCTTTTTGTTCCTCTTCGCTTGAGAAGATTTTATGATAAGAATAAACATTACAAATATCAGGATTACCTTTATCTGTTTTTAATTTTCTATTAGTGTCTGTCATAGCTTTTTGCATTATTAGTTTTTCTGTTTCTTCTGCTGTGAGAGATAAAGCTATATGATTATTTAATGATTTACTCATTTTGTTTACGCCGTCAAGCCCTAATATTCTCAATACTTTACCATGATAGGTGTCTGGCTCTTTAAAATATTCTCCAAACCTGTTATTAAACTTTCTCACTATCATTCTTGTAAGCTCAACATGCTGCTCTTGGTCTTCACCAACAGGTACTATATCAGGGTGATAAAGCAAAATATCAGCAGCCATTAATGACGGATATGTAAGTAAAGCTGCATTAATATTTTCAACATTCTTTCTTGATTTATCTTTGTATTGAGTCATTCTTTCTAATTCTGCTACAGGTATAATAGAATTAAATATCCAAGCAAGTTCAGTATGAGCCCTCACATCAGACTGCACAAATATAGAACATTTTTTTGGGTCAAGTCCTGAAGCTAAATATTCTACAGCGGCATTAATTATTCTTTTTTGCATCTCTTTTACATCATATTCTATAGTAATAGCATGATAATCAACTATACAAAAAAAGCCGTAATACTCATCAAGTATATCAACCCAATTTTTTAACGCTCCAAGATAATTACCTATATGAAGCGAACCTGTAGGCTGTATTCCGCTTAACATTATTTTTTTATTGTTCATCTCTCATAACTCCTAAATTTATTACTATTCAGATTTTATATTAGCAACCAAAACCCCATTTTGATTTTCTAACTCTGAAGCATTTATATAAAATAATCTCTTATCTTCTGTTTCAACTAATAAAGTTTTATTTAAAGGATTTAAATCTTTTATATATGCAGGCGTATTATTGAATATTAATTTAGTTCCTACTTTAGGCAAATCTTTTTTAAGAGCACAATAAGCCTTATATTCATGAGCCAAACAGCACATAAGCCTTCCGCATTGCCCTGATATTTTCATTGTATTTAAAAGCATACTCTGTTCTTTTGCCATTTTTATAGTAATAGTTTCAAACTTTCCGTTTTTTACTCTGCAGCATAATTCTCTGCCGCATATTCCGCATCCGCCTATAGCCCTTGCCTCATCTCTAACTCCAATCTGCCTAAGCTCTATACGTGTCTTAAAATGCGCCGCCAAATCTTTTACAAGCTCTCTAAAATCGATTCTCTCCTCTGCTATAAACTCAAATAATAATTTAGCCCTATCCAAAAAATAATAAGAACTAATAAGCTTTAAATCTAAATTATGATTATTAACTTTCTCTTTGCAAATTCTAAAAGCCTCTACTGCATCTTCTTTGTTTTTACTATGCTGCTTCAAATCCTCTTCTGTTGCCTTTCTTAATATATTAAATATTTTATTTTTTTTAGGTTTTACTATATGAGCCTCATCATCAACCATATCTTTCATCTCTTCAGATATCTCTTCATCAGAAGCATTATCCTCAGAAATATTTTCTTGACTGCTATCTTCTACACTATTATTAAATGCCTCTATATCTATATCTTCAAAATTAATGATATATCCTAACTCAATACCCTCATCAGTCTCTACAATACAAGCATCTTTTATATTTATATTTTCTATATGTTCATGTTCAAATTTACCAAAATTAGAATCTCTGAACTTTACATGAGCTACATTTTTTATCATCTATAAACCTCTATTTCTATATTGTAAGTCAAAAAATAAATTATTAAACATTTTATTTTTAAGTTAATATAATTGCAAGTATTATTTATTTAATATTTCATTCTTTAATTGCAAATATCTTGCAGTATAATAAACCCCATTTTGAGCCTCTTTGCTTCCATTTCCAAAAGCCCTTTTACTAATTGAAAGTATAGGAGGCGCCTGTATTCTTTTTGAAACACCCATTCCATTATATTGCTTCCACCACTTCTCTAAATCTTCTATAAACTCAATATCAGTTTTGAAATATTTTTTTAAAAGTCCTTTTTTACATCCAATCTTCTCTTCCAAAACACCATCAATATACCATTCTAAAACATCTTCAGGTATAATCCTCTTCCAAGATTCAAACATAGTTTTAAATAAATAATCATGATAATCATATTTTATAGGGTCGCCCTTACCCTCATCTACAGCCTGTGCAGTTGAAAGCTCAGCACTTGGAATTATATTAATTGTACCCTCTGGAATAATCTCTCTTTTAAAAACTTTATCATTGACATATCTTGCAAGTCCATATATTTGATATTTCCATAAATCGCCTAAACAAGCAAAAAAACCAGCCCCATCGCCATACATAGTAGAATAACCAACAATAGTTTCTGTTTTGTTTGCATTGCAAGTAAATACCCCTCCAAAACTTGCAGCTATAGCAGCGAGTATTCTTGAAGAGCGGTCTCTTGCCTGTATATTTTCTGTAACGAATGATGATACTTTCAAAAAACTCTCTTTTCCATCTCTAATCATAGGAGAAGTTTCAAGTTGTTTTATAGTATAATCAACAGACTCTTGTATAGGCATTACCATATAAGCACAGCCTAAATTATCAGATAAACTTTTTGCAAGATTTTTAGTTGTATTAGAATTAAACTTACTAGGCATATTTACAAGTAAAACATTATCAGCACCCAAAGCACTAACATACATAGCAGATGATAATGCAGAATCTATTCCTCCAGACACCCCTATAACTACCCTATTCATTCCAATAGATTTCATAAACTTTCTTATGCCGTAAATTACAGTGTCGTATATTAGTTTGTATTCATTTTCTTCTTTTACTGTTATTTCTTCTTTTGCTTTTTTATTATCAAAATCTATATAATATATTTCCTCTTTATATCTATCACCTTTGAAAAGCAATTTACCTTTTTCATCATAAACTCTGCTGCATCCGTCAAAAGTATAAACATTTTTTCCATTGTTTTGAATACCTACATTATTAGCATATATTAACGGCTTATTGTATTTTTTTGCTATATCAGAAAACATAGCATTCTTTTTTGTTTCATCTTCTAAAATATAAAAAGAACTTGATATATTAATAAACATATCAATATCATCTTTCATTATTTCCATAGGG
>CAKVCJ010000080.1 GCA_934725655.1 uncultured Brachyspira sp. | reverse complement strand
CAATATAATCATAAGCTATATAATTATTAATTTTTAATATTGATTGAGACACTATAGTTAAAATAGTAGCAAATATTCCAATAGATATTATAAAAAGAGAAGTGTAGCTTTTTATATTAAAAAGTATATCAATAAGAGGTATAGATAATATATACAATATAGATATTACAGAGGCAATAATATATCCATAAGCCCAATATACTTTAGCATCTTCATCATCTTTATAATTATGCATTATATAATAACTGAAACTTGATACTGTTAAAACTATTATAGAATATATATTTATAATACCGTTATAATGAGCAAAATCTGATATTGATAAACTTCTATTTACATAAATTGAAGAGATATAATTTAATACACTTGCAACACCATTTATAAATACTAATAAAGCATAATTAATATAATATGAATATTTTTCATATAATGTTTTTATATTATACATATTATATTAATTATACACCTTTTATATTTATTATCTTCTTCTTAAGAACCATATAAGAATACCTAATATACCAAACAAACAAGGCAAACCAATTTGAGCAACATATCTAATAAAATTAGTTTGTGTTGTAGTAAGAGTAAGATTTTTAATACTAGCCTCTTTTGGCCTTATAGTTATCTTTTGTCTTGCTTCTAATAAATAAGCAACAGTATTCATAAATAAGTCTTTATTACCCGCAAAAGCAACATCCACAGATTGCCCTTGATCAGGATTGATATATGCATTTAGAGCAAAAGTAGCATCTCCAAACACAACAATTCTTGCAGGCACATCTCTTCCCTCTATATCATAAGTTCCAGCAATAGCCAAAGGCACAGGCCCTGCAATATCTGTTCTTGGATTAAATCTTGCACGAGATAAATCAAAAGTGGCCTCTTCTTTACCATACCCCTGCGGAGAAGTAGTGATTATATTCTCAAAACTTCCGCTATACTTGCTTTCTCCAGATAAAATACTTCTTGCTACAACCAAACAAGCAAATACATTTCCCTCTTTTAAAGTCTGAGTTATAGGGTGAGCAGTATATTGAGGAACTACATTAACAGGTATAACAACACTTGATACAGGGTCTATTATATAATCATTTTTAGTTTTGAATCCCCAATCAGATAAAAACACATCTAAATTAGAATTGAAGTTGCTTCTATCCATAAAGCTGTCATAAAGTACAAGTAATTTACCGCCTGTTTTTACATAGTTATCTAACTTTTCAATTTCAAAATCGCTAAAAGTTTCAACAGGAGAAGCTATTACAATTAAAGAAGCATCAGTTGGAATATTTTCTAATATAATATTTAAATCTCTTACTTTATAATTTTCGTTTTCTAAGTAAGTTTTAACATAAGATAATCCCTCGCCTCCTCTGTCTTGAAGCTGTCTCTCTCCATGACCAACTGTAAAATATACAACATAAGACTCTTGTTCTAATAAAGTATATATAGCCTGAGTAAATTTTTCTTCTCCAACAAATAAAGGCTCTGAAGTAACTTTAGATTGAGCAGTTAAATCTTTTCTATAAACTCTCACTTGTTTACCTTGATTATAACTAAAAATTATCTCGCCAACCTGAGTCATTTGATATTTACTTTTAGCAGAAGGTTTTTCTATAGGGTTAATATATTCAACTGTAATATGTTTGCTTAATCTTTGATATTGATCCAATAATAAATCAGAACGCCAATCAGCAGAAGTTGGGTCTGTACTTGGAGACCTTAAAACAACTATTGAAAGCGGGCTATCTATTCTTGAAATTACATCCATAGTCTGCTGAGAAACTGTGTAAGATTTATTTTGTGTTAAATCAAATCTTATTGGGAAGTTTATGCTAATAATATAAAGCCCTACTAATATAGCTAAAATTATAATAAGAGAAAGTATGCCAAAAAAAGCTTTATGAACGAATCTCGTTTTTAATAGAGAAATAATATTATTCTTTTCTATTATAACAGTGATTGTTGTAAGTATTAATGTTACAGCTAATACAACCCAAAAAACAGCGGTAGGTCTCTGCGTAACGGCATAGAAAAATATCCAAGCGAAAAATAATAGTACCCAAGAAGCTATAGCAGCAATTTTTAAATTAAACTTTTTATTAGACATTGATTATAAATTCCATTTTTTATTAAGATTTAATTGAAATGTTTTAACAAATTTCAATACTGTTTTTATAATCGTATAACTACAAAAATACTTTATAATTATTTTTTTATTTGCTGTTTAAGATAAGCAGATATAAACTCGTCAATATTACCGTCCATAACAGAGTTCATATTACCAGTTTCATGACCAGTTCTCAAATCTTTTACCATCTGATAAGGCTGAAAAACATAACTTCTAATCTGATTACCCCAAGCAATATCAGTTTTTTCACCCGCTATTTTTTGTTTTTCTTTATCGAGCTTTTCTTTTTCCAACTGATAAAGTTTAGCCTTAAGCATTTTCATAGCCATATCTTTATTATTATGCTGACTTCTCTCAGCCTGACATTGAACGACTATATTTGTAGGTATATGGGTTATTCTTATAGCAGAAGAAGTTTTATTAACGTGCTGACCGCCTGCTCCAGAAGCCCTATAAGTATCTATTCTCAAATCAGCCTGATTAATTTCCACTTCAATATCTTCATCTATGTCTGGCATAACACTCACAGCAACAAAGGAAGTATGCCTCTTAGCATTGGCATCAAAAGGCGATATTCTCACAAGCCTATGAACCCCTATTTCAGAGCGTAAATATCCATAAGCATAAAGCCCCTGTACATAAAAACTTATCTGTTTTATACCCGCTTCATCACCAGGAAGTTCATCAGTGGTTTCAACTGTAAAGCCATGCCTCTCACAAAAACGCACATACATTCTTGAAAGCATTGAAGCCCAGTCGCAGCTCTCGGTTCCGCCAGCACCAGCATTCAAAGTTAAATATGCATTCTTGCTGTCAAACTCGCCAGAAAATAGATTTTTTGTCTCCAATTCATTAAAAACTTTCTGAAGTTCTATACATTCAGTTTCTAATTCACTCTCCATTTCTGTATCATTAGACTCTATTGCCATCTCAACAAGCTCATAAATATTATTAGCATTTTTTATTAAATTTTCAATAGGCTCTATCTTATCAAGAAGAAGCATTCTCTCTTTCATGATTTTCTGAGCAGCAATATTATCATTCCAAAAATCATCTTTAGAAGATATCTCATCTATCTCTTTCACCCTTTTATATATAGACTCCGGGTCAAAGATACCCCCTTAGAACTTCAGTCTGCTCTTTAATTTCTAATACGGTATTTTTTATTTCAGATAATGTCATAATATTTTCCAATATATTAATTATTATTCAATAGGAAGCATCCTAACACCATTTGTAGGTTTTACAATATAAACATCAGCATCTCTCTTAGTCTTTTCTTTATAACTAGAATAAAGTGCCTCAATAACATTTTCTACTTCAGTTTTTTTAAGTAAAACTACAACCCCTCCTCCAAAACCAGTACCAATCATACGAGCACCAAGCACTCCATCCATTTTTGAAGCTTCCTCTACTAAAATATCTTGTTCAGCAGTAGAAACCTCATACAACTTGCTTAAACCTTCATGTGTTTTTGATATTAATACTGCTAAATCTTTAATAGCTCCCTTTTTAATCGCTTTAACAGCTTGATTTACTCTGTCTTCTTCAGATGATACATATAAAGCTCTTCTCTGTTCTTTATTTTGCAAAGTTTCTTTAATAAAATCAGCATCTTTAGGCTTTAAATCTGTTAAAAGTTTAATAGATGATTTTTTCTCTTTAAGCTTCTTTAAAGCATTATCACATTCTCTTTTTCTTGCATTATATTCGCTGTCACTGGAAGTTCTTTTCTTATTACTATTAACTACAGCTATACAATATTCTCCAAAGTTTATATCTAAATACTCATAACTCATTTTGAACATGTTAAAAAGTAATAAAGTATTTTCTTTTCCAATAAATATAGTAATATGATCGCTTAATGAAGTTCTATGCGAAGCATATTTAATTTCTCCTTCATAGGATAATTTGGCTATATCTATAATATCAGTTTTTTCTAATAAATTATTGAGATCAAATACAGCATAAGTTAAACATGCACATAAAGAACTAGATGAAGCTAATGAAGTATTAAAAGGCAAATCTGTATAAGCATAAATATCCATACCATTTATTTTATATCCTTTTTCTAATAATACAGAAAATACGCCTTTAAAATATATAGCCCATTCATCTTCTTTATTTTTTTCTAATTCATTAAGAGTAAATGATTTCTTTGCTTTAAAAGAATGCCCATAAATATTAACTTTGCTGTCTGGTCTTTTTCTAACTACTAAATAAGTTCCTCTGTCTATAGCAGCCGTTATAGTATCCCCGCCTGAATAATCTATAAGTTCTCCTATAAAAGTTAATCTTCCAGGAGCAAAATATAATCTTACTTCGCCTTTTTGTCCAAATACATCTCTAAATCTTTCTACTAATCTCAAATGTAATTTTGGTATCATATTACCTTCTCAGTTAAATTATTTGTTATTTATATTATAAATTTTAAAAAAGTCAACTATTTTAACAGATAACATAATCGATAATATTATAAAAAAGTTAACATATTTTTATATATTTTTACGCTATTAAAAATAACATATAAAAGGTAAAAAGTCAATTATATATAGTATTTATAAATTATCTTTTTCCAAAAAACAATTTAGCACATAGTTTAAAAATCTCGGAAGCTATAATCACTATAAAAGATAAAGCAACTATTTTTATCCAAGTATAAAAGCTCAAAGGCACAGTATTAAAGAAAGCACCAGCAAATTGTGTAGCTAATATCTGTAATATAAAAGTACCAAGCATACTATAAAGAACTAATTTGTTATCAAAGAAATGTTTGAATACACTATCATAACCCAATTCTCTGCTGTTGAAGGAATTAAATATCTGAAACATTACAAACATAACAAATAACACAGTAGAAGCTTCATTATCGCTTACATTTAATATATTAAGTTTGCTTTGAAGCATAAATAGTATAATCATAACGGTACCAGAATATATAATCTTTCTAAGCATACTTAAAGTAACTATATTAGCATTTCTTTTAATAGGCATTCTTTTCATTAAGTTGCTTCTAATAGGCTCAAGTCCTAAAGCAATAGCAGGAGGTCCGTCCATAATGATATTTATCCACAATAACTGTATGGCTGTAAATGGAGATTTAAATCCTGTTAAAGTGGATAGCAGCACAACTATAACAGAAGCAAAATTAACAGTAAGCTGAAACTGTATAAACCTTTGGAAATTGTCATATATACCGCGTCCCCATTGAACAGCTTTAACTATTGTAGCAAAAGAGTCATCAAGAAGCACTATATCGCTAGCCTCTTTCGATACTTCTGTACCTGTTATACCCATAGCCACACCAACATCTGCATTTTTTATAGCAGGAGCATCATTTATACCGTCCCCAGTAACCGCAACAACATTTCCCATCTCTTTTATAGCATTAACAACTCGCATTTTTACTGTAGGCGTACTTCTTGCTATTACTGATATTTTACCAAGATTTTGTTTTAATGTGTTGTCGTCCATAGCATCTATGTCTTTTGCCTCAAGAACTATGCTGTTTTCATCAAGTATTTTTAACTCTCTTGCAATTGCCCTTGCTGTAACTATATTGTCCCCTGTAAGCATTTTTATATTTATGCCCGCACTTCTACACTTATCAACCGCATCATAAACCTCTTTTCTAACAGGGTCGGATATAGCAACAAATCCGTCATATATCATATTGCTTTCAAGTTTTTCCCTTATATTTTCTACATTATCATCAACTTTCTTATGAGCAAATGCTATAACCCTCTTCGCCTCCTCTTGAAACTTCTCTATAGCCTCTTCTATGCATTTTTTCTCTTCACTGCTAATATCGCACATAGCCATTATCTTCTCAGGGCTTCCTTTTGTAAATACAATGCTTTCAGCGTCTATTTTGGCAACAGTAGTCATATTCTTAGTTTCTGATGAGAAAGGATATTCATATATTATTTTCGCACTTTCTCTTATAGTTTTATAATCAAAACCAGACTTTTTAGCCCCCACAAGTAAAGCACATTCTGTAGGATTACCTAAAAACTTAATTTGTCCGTCTTCTTTATAATCAATATCAGCAATAGAGTTAATAGCAAAGTTATTAATTATGTTTTTGTCTTTTATATTCTCCGGCGCAACATAACTGCAATTAACAAATAATTGATTTAATGTCATTTTGTTTTCTGTGAGAGTACCTGTTTTATCAGAACAAATCACATTAACGCTTCCGATAGTCTCACAAGCAACCATCTTTTTAACCAATGCATTCTGCTTAGCCATTTTTATAATATTAATAGATAAAGATACAGCCACTATTGTAGGAAGCCCCTCTGGAACAGACGCAACAATCAATACTATACTCGTAATAAAAGCGTCAGATATAGTTTCAAAACTAGCACTTCCAAGTCTAATATGATTAATTAATTGAATTAGAAAAACTATCATAGAAGCAGTGATTCCAATTATAGCTATTTTTTTACCCAATTCCGCCAATTTTTCCTGAAGAGGTGTTGAAGTTTTTTGTGTTTTAGAAAGCTCTCTTGCTATTTTACCGAACTCTGTAGAATCTCCAACGGCTGTAACTATCATTTTACCATTACCAGTAGTAACGAATGAACCAGAATAAGCCATATTTATTCTATCTGCTACAGCTGTTTTCTCATCTGTAATTACAGCATCAGCATCTTTTTCTACAGGAACACTCTCTCCTGTTAAAGCAGATTCATCTATATTAAGCGATACACTTTCAATAAGTCTTCCGTCTGCAGGAAGTTTGCTGCCTGTTTCTATAAAAGCAATGTCTCCAACAAGCAAATCTTTTTGATTTATTATCTCTATATTACCGTCTCTTATAACTTTTACTCTAATATCTTTGTTTATGCTATTTAAAGCCTCAAATGCTTTGGCGCTTTTTCCTTCCATCACTATTGTAATTGTTATAGATAAACTTATAGCTATAAATATTCCCAAACATTCTAAAAAGTCAGCATGTCCGCCATTAAAATATGCTACAGCATTTACTCCTATCGCTATTAATCCTGCAAATATGAGCATAAGTATCATAGGCTCTTTTAATGATTCTAATATTTTTTGCATCAATGTAGCGCTTTTTTCTTTTGTAAAACTATTAGCACCGTACTTTTCTAAGCTTAATTTTTGAGCTTCTTTTGTAAGACCTGTTTTTATGTCAACATTAAGCTCTTTGAGAATATCTTCTTTATTGCCTAAAAAGCTACTTATCATAATAATACAACCTCTCATTTTTAAACTATAAAAAAAAATGCATAAAAAAAGACTCATGCATAAATAAATCATCAAAGCGTATTAAATTTACTGTGAAAATTTATTTATACCTGAGTCTCATTAATTAAGGCTAGCCAAACTTCTATTAATATGTTTTTTCTTATTAGAAGTTGCGATTGTTGACTTAGCCACGCAAATATACGTCAACTACTCCCTCTGAGTATGGGATTTATAATAAACTATAATATATATAATGTCAAGCAAATTATAAAAAATATTTTATATGTATACAAGGCTTTTAGTTTTAAAATTCTACTTTATTGTATATAGTGCACAGGTTCCAAACATATTGCAGTTAGGAATTCCTTAATTTCTTAAAGTATATCATAGGCGTATCA
>CAKVCJ010000079.1 GCA_934725655.1 uncultured Brachyspira sp. | reverse complement strand
GATAAAGCACAAGAATCCGACTGGGTTAATATTATGCCTAACAATGAAACATCTTCTTCTATAGGCTGGGAGAGCGGAGGGGCTGATTTATTTACTTTAGACGGCAAAATAGTGCGTTTAGTAGATTATGACAGGGAGTTTAAACTAAATAATCAATACGAAACGGCTTTGGATCTTGCCGAGAAATACTACAGCTTGCTTCTAAACTCTCCCATATCCGAGTTCAAAAAATATGATTATTATTTCTTATATTATAAAGCAATGGCTGATATGTTAAAAATCATCAAAGACAAGGGCAGCGATTATTTCCTACCCGATGAGGCTGTTACGCATTACACTTTTGAATTATGATAGAGGCTTATGCTATAAAAACATTATATATTTACACTCTTTACTCTTTATTAAAAAATATGCAATATGTATGGCTCCTAAACATAAACAGCAAAATTATAATTGTTAAAATATCTTGTTTTAAGGCTTTACTCTGCGTGCGTTAAATAGATTAAATTTATATTAAAAACTTTTTATAAAACCCCGCCCTTTAGTTTTTATATGCTCTATTTGTAATATTCAGCTTTTATTAATTTTATTGCCTATTTAAAAAAGCAAGCCCGTCCAAGTTGTTTTTAACTTTATAATTTACACACCGCACGGTAGGCAAAATTTAAAATATAATAAAAATTTGGGCGGGTGTGCTTTTTTTAATTCAGCATTATAAAAAATGAAACTTATAATTTTTAATAAAAACAAAAAACTTAACAGGGCGGGATTAAAAATAAATTCCATAAATATTTATAAAATTAAAAGTTGTAAACATATTGAAAAATATACAAATATTATATATTATGTATAAAAGAAGTTTTAAGGATGTAAATAAATGAAAAGGATAATTGTAACAGGCGGAGCTGGTTTTTTAGGCTCTCATCTATGTGAAAGATTATTAAAAGAAGGAAATTATGTAATATCAATAGATAATTTTTTTACAGGTTCAAATGAAAATATTAAACATTTATTAGATAATAAAAACTTTGAAAGTATTAGACATGATATAACAGAACCAATACATATAGAATGCGATGAAATATATAATTTTGCATGTCCTGCTTCACCTATACATTATCAAAGAAATCCAGTACATACTTTCAAAACAAGTGTTTTCGGCATACTTAATATGCTTGAATTAGCAAGAAATTGTAATGCGAGAATATTACAAGCTTCAACGAGTGAAGTTTATGGAGACCCTTTAGAACATCCTCAAAAAGAAAGCTATTGGGGACATGTAAATCCAAATGGCATACGAAGCTGTTATGATGAAGGTAAAAGAAGTGCCGAAACCTTAATGATGGATTATTACAGACAATACAATACCGATATAAAAATCATAAGAATATTCAATACTTATGGACCAAGAATGAATGAAAATGACGGAAGAGTAGTTTCAAATTTCGTTATACAGGCATTGCAAAATTTAGATATTACAGTTTACGGAGACGGCAGCCAAACAAGAAGCTTTTGCTACTGTGATGATTTAATTGACGGTGCTGTAAGAATGATGAATAGTGAAAACTTTATTGGGCCTGTAAATTTAGGCAACCCTTATGAAATGACTGTTTTAGAATTTGCTAAAAAAATAATAGAAATGACTAATTCCAAATCAAAAATAATATTTAAAGAACTACCTAAAGACGATCCTATAAAAAGACAGCCGTATATTAATTTAGCTAAAGAAAAACTTAATTGGCAGCCAAATTATAAATTAGAAGAAGGTTTGAAAAAAACAATAGAATACTTTGATAATTATTTAAGAAACAAATAATTACATATATATTCTTGAATTTTATTGTAAAAATGTTAAAATAACAAAAAAATATTTTGGATAAACTATTATGGATTTAAATATAGAAGACTTAAAATGTCAAACCTCTATAAATTATGATAAAATGCTTTGCAATTGTAAAAATGTATCATATAGGCAAGCTTATAGTGCAATAGCATCAGAGAAACTCACCAGTGTAGAAAGTGTCTCTGAAAAAACTCAAGCAGGCACAGGCTGCGGAGGATGCAAAGAAAAAATAGGACATTTAATAGAATATGCCAAAAAAAATGAATATGCCCCTTTAGATTTTTAAGCTTTATATTTTTTATCTGCTTCTTCTATTATTTTATCAAATTTTTCTTTAATAAGATTTGTTCTTTTTCTCTGCCACATTAAATATATAGCTATACTATAACATATAAGAGAAATTATCATCATAAATAAAAAAGATATAAAATATGAAAAATTTGAAGCTAAATATCCAACTATAAAAGGTATCACTAAAGCGGCAACTCCTGTTAAAGTTTCATTTACAGCGACATTGGCACTATCTCTCTCCTGATCCGCTAAAGCATAATAAAGTCCAAAGAAATATCCAAAACCGCTTACAAAACCTAAAAATATAAACGATACAAAAAATACCCAAAAGTTGTTAGAAACTAAAAGCAAAGTTAAAGCAATAGGAGTAAGCAATCCAACAACAGTAAATACTCTTTTTCTCTCCAATATTCTAAGATAGAAAGAAGAGAAAAGAGAACCCAAAGACATAACTCCAGATAACACCCCAACTAAAAATGTAGCTTTACTGTTTGAAAGCCCAACCTCTTTTATACCATAATCCAAAAACATAAATCTTAATGTATGAAGTACTAAAGCTCCTACAAATATAATAAGCCAGCCTATATAAACTTTATACCTCGGAGCTCTCATAAAAGGCTCTTCCCATTTATGCCTTTTAGGTTTGAAATGCAAATGTCTTGATAAATAAAATAAAATAAACATCAAAACACTCATCACTATTACTATTAAAAAATTTATACTAGAATTAAAATTATAAACAAATCCCGTAACTATAGGCCCTACAGATAATCCCAAAGTCCAAGAAAATATAAAAAGCCCGCTGCTTATTCTTATAGGCAAATCTTTTGATACACTATCAAGTAATGATTGAAAACACACAAAAAATACAGTAGTATTTGAACCATATAAAAAAGAATATAGAAGCGATAACTCATTGTTTAAATATATTATGCAAAGTATGCTTAATATTGCCTGCATACAAGATTGAATATACAATAACTTAGGATATATTCTCTTTGGTATTTTAAACTTTGAAAAAGTACTGGCAGCAACCATCATACCCATACCATAAAATACCGCCAAAAGAGAAATAAAAAAAGCATTAGCTCCCATTTCTGATGAGTTAATAACTAAAACTGTTGAAAATATACTGGAACATAAATAAACCAAAAAAGGCATTGAATAAACCAATAATATCATTCTATATTTACCTCAATAAGATAATATAATAATATATAAATTATTTTTAAAAAAGATATAGCAAATCAATATTTTTAGTTAAATAATATGAAAAAAATTATTAGTATAAAAAAATAAAGAGCTTAAACTATTAATAATAGTAAAAGCCCTTTATATTTATAAAAATTTTATTTATTATTATTTGTAATTTAATTCATGCACATAAGCCATTTTAAACATAGAAGCCTCATCAAACTGCTTAGCTATAAACTGTATACCTATAGGCATATTATTTTTATCTAAACCGCAAGGCACGCTCATAGCAGGAAGCCCTACCAAATTGATGTTAGAAGCATAACTATCTGCTAAGAAACCTAAAGCACTGTCTGTTTGGTCTCTTGTGCCTAAAAGTCCAGCAGTTATAGGAGAAGTAGGTGATATTATGATATCAACATTTTTAAATGCATTGTCGAAGTCCATCTGCATTAGTTTTCTCACCTTTAGAGCATGCTGATAATGACTATAGAAGAATTTTTTGCCAGTCATTAAAGTACCGAATAATATTCTCGCCCTCGTTTCAAAAGCAAGTCCAGCACTTCTTGAAGCATAATAATATTCATCTAAATTAAAATCACCTTTAGGATGATAACCATATCTTATACCGTCATACCTACCCATATTAGAAGCAACCTCAACCGCCATAACCGCAGTATAAACCCTTGAACCATATTTAGCATTAGGCAAAGATATATCCACTATCTCAGCACCCTGAGACTTAAGATTATCTATAGCCTTCATTACATTCTCTCTCACTTCATTGTTTAACAAATCAGTTTCATAATACTCTTTAGCAAGCCCTATTCTCATACCCTTAACATTTCCATCTAAAAGAGAATTATAATCAGGCACAGGTATATTTAAAGTTGTGGATTCTTTAGGGTCAAAACCAGCAATAATTTTAGTCATCAAAGCAGCATCTTTAACATCTTTAGCAAGAGGTCCCACTTGGTCTAAACTACTCGCCATAGCAATACAGCCGAGCCTAGGCACTCTGCCGTAAGTAGGCTTCACCCCAACTATACCGCAGAAAGAAGCAGGCTGCCTAATAGAACCGCCAGTATCGCTTCCTAAAGCACCAAAAGCAAAATTAGCAGCAACCGCAGCAGCAGAACCGCCTGAAGAACCGCCTGGAACATGTGCTCTATTAACAGGGTTTCTTGTAATTCCATAATTAGAAGTTTCTGTAGTTCCCCCCATAGCAAACTCGTCCATATTAGTTCTGCCTATTATAATAGCACCATTGTCTATTAATCTTTGAACTGTAGGAGCAGTGTATGGAGCTTTATAGCCTTCAAGCATCTTTGAAGAAGCTGTCATTAAATGATCTTTATAGCATAAATTATCTTTAATAGCTAAAGGAACTCCGAGCAGAGGCAAATCTTCACCTTTGTTAATTTTCTCTTGTGCTTTTTTTGCCTGCTCTATTGCTTCATCTTTAAAAATTTCTAAATAAGCATATATTTTATCTTCTCTTTTATCATCTTCTTCTATTTTCTTTATAATAGATTCTGTTAGGCTAACAGCGTCTATTTCTTTATTTTTTAATTTCTCTCTAATTTGAATTATGCTCAATTCATTTAAATCCATTGTAGGAAACCTCTTAAATAAATAATAAATTTTGAACTTCATTATATCATATATATTTTTTTTTGCAAAAAAAAAGAGAGACTAAAATATAGCCTCTCTTTATGTATTATTATATTTTAATTATTGCTGATTATTTTCAGCAGCAGCAGTCTGATTATTATTTTTATTTAATTTTTTTACTTCAGGCGGTATTCCAACAGGAACATCTGCTATATCATTTACATCTTCATAAACTTTATTTTGGAATCTATAATAAATAGGTCTCATTCTATAATTATCAACATAAGAAGCAACGAAGTTAATATTTTTCATAGCATATTTAGCATAAAATACAGATAAAGAAGTATCAGCTTGTTTATTGATATAATTACCATAATACATAGAAGTAAAATCATCTAAAGTTTTTACTATGCTATTATTAAATCCGCCGTATTTTGTTATGAAACCATTTAAAGTTCTATTAAATAAACCTGAAGACATAACATATCCAGGATTTGCATATTCATTATCAGGATTTCTTTGTTTATACTGCTCTAAAGCGCCGTCTCCCTGATAACGAGAACTTACAGCAAATAATTTATCATTATGGAAGAAGAACTTATAAACCCATTTAGTATTTTTTCCTGCTAAAGTGCTGTCATCAGATAAATTCTCAGCAGTTATAGTCATGCATTTAAACTCATCATCTAATGTGTAATTAAAATACAAAAGATTTAAATCTCTTTTAAATAAATCAGCCATATTATTTGTAGTAAATTTTATATTAACCCATTTTAAAGTTTGAGGATTATACCAAGCTAAATCTGGATCAGGATATGAAGATATATAAAAAGTACCACTTACAGCCTGTCCTTCTGCTGTTATAAAACTATTAGACATAAGTATTTGATTTACTTCATCAGGAGATACGCCGTAAGGCACTACATCATTAAACATATAAGGTATAGTTTCATAACCATAAAGGGCAATACTCATAGATATGAACAAAAATATTGCTAGCAATTTTTTCATTTTTTCATTCTCCAAATTTTTATTATTGTAGTTTATTATACTATATTGAAGAATTAAATCAAATAAGTTATGTTTACTTTATTGCTGTTTTTAAATTTATTTATAGAAAATAAATCACATTAATTGCTATTTTTTTAAATCTTTATGATTTAATGCAGTAAAAGATTTTTTATCAAGTTTTAATTTTTTTCCAACAACCTTATCATAATCTTTAGCAGGTATTCCTATACATGGTCTTAAAGTTATTAAATCTTTTTCTGTTATCACTTCATTTTTAAGCATGCTATGATTAAGATATATACCCCTCTTAGCATAAACAAGCTCTTTATTCTCTTGTTTACTCATTTTCTTCTCGGTCTTTAAAGCTTCATCTCCGCCAAGCATTTTAACAGTATCTTTTAATTTAGAAATCATCTCTTTCATAGAATTGGTATCTAAACTTATTATATGGTCTCCAGATTTCTTTTCTGGGGTAATTGTAAAATGTTTTTCTATAATCTTAGCACCAAGAGTATATGCTATAATAGGGGCATCTATTCCTATAGTATGATCAGAATAACCTATAATATTTTGTTTAAAAAGTTTATTCATAACAACTATTCTGTTTAACCTCGCATTCTCTAAAGGTGTAGGATATTCCACAGAACAATGAAGCAAAGCCACCTCATTATTTTTTAAAATATTTAATGCATTTTTTATATCTTTATTTGCAGCTAAA
Source organism: uncultured Brachyspira sp. (assembly GCA_934725655.1). GTDB lineage: Bacteria > Spirochaetota > Brachyspiria > Brachyspirales > Brachyspiraceae > Brachyspira. The sequence continues at coordinate 1,085 of CAKVCJ010000079.1, read as the reverse complement.
CCAGTAGATAGTATCACAGGTTTTTTAGTTGAAGCAATCTTTCTCAAAAGCGGAATATTATCTATATCGCAGGAAGCTATTTTGTATATAGGCACATATTTATCCATATCATCTACAGCCTCCGCAGAAAATGGAGTGCTCATTAAAATAATTTTATTTTTATTAGCTTCTTTATATAAAGTTTCATACCACTCTTTTTTTAATACTATATCATCAACACTATCCAATGCATTTTCCGGCATTTTAAGTATTTTAGTGTATTCTTTTTGTGCAAATAGAGTTTTTGAAGTAAAGCTTTGAAACTTCACAGCATTAGCACCTGCTTTTGCAGCTTCTCTAATTAATTTAAGAGCATCGTCTATAGAACCTTCATGATTAGAACCTGATTCTGCAATTACAAAAAAATTATTTTTTTTAATTAAGTCTTTTAATTTAAGATTTGCCATAACATTATCCCAGGAGATATTAAATATATAGTAATTATCGAAAAGAAAGATTGATTTATTAATATGAAAAAAGTGTTTGTGTGTGATGGGGTGATAAAAAAGATGAGCTGGTGATGGGACTTGAACCCGCAACCGGCTGATTACAAATCAGCTGCTCTGCCAATTGAGCTACACCAGCGAAATGATTTCACCATTATACTATATAATAAAAAAAATGCAAGAGCTATTTGAAAAACATTTAATATTTTTAATAATTATAGCCTAATAATTTTACTTTTTTATTTCTAAACAATTTAAAATAATAGCAGCAGTTTAGTACTGTTATAATTTTTATTGTATAACTTCTATAATAATTAAAATAACTTGACTTTTTAATTATTTAAGCGATAATGTTGTTAACATATTATTTTTTTATATTTTTATATATATTAAAAAACAGGAGGAATTGTATTAATATGAGTTTAAAAGAAAAGACTGCTCTAATAATAGCATTATCTTTCTTTGTGATGTCTTGCGGAGGACTTCCTACAAAAGATTATGAGAGAGTTACTGCTTTAAGAGAAACTGTAAACAAGTATACCGAAATTAAAACTTTTGCTCAAAATGATTATGATATCGCTGAGAAAGGATATGCAGAGG
>CAKVCJ010000078.1 GCA_934725655.1 uncultured Brachyspira sp. | reverse complement strand
GATATGCTATATAGCTTGTATGCATTATATCTTTTAATATTAAAAGCACAGACAAATAATTAATTAATTCATCATTAGTAAGATTAAATTTGTCATCATTAATAAAAGAATATTCTTCCCCATTTTCATTTTTTAAGGGGGTTAATATTATTTGTTTTATTATATTACTTTTTAGAGTTTGATAAGTATATGAAACATAATCTATAAAAGATTCATTATTATTAGATTTTTTTATTAATTTAATAATAGATTCTCTTTGAACTTCATAATTTTTGTCGTATCCGGGTATATGCGATAGAAACTCAAAATCTATATTATTTTCCACATATTCTATAAATTTGTTATAAGCATCATTTCCTAAAAGCACAAAACCAATCCTATAATATTTTTTATATAATTTTGCTTATTATATTCGGTAAAATTTATATATATATAAGATAATTATTTTTTCTAATAGATTTCTTATATTTTTATAAAAATTATATTATAATATTTAGAAACAAATTAGGATATTTATTATATGAACACCAATATAAACAAAATCATAAACGATTATATAAAATACGCAACACAAAAAAATAATATAGATGCTATAGTTCTTTCAGGCTCTCAAACAAGCTTAATTAATGATAATATGTCAGATTATGATATTTATGTCTATTCAAAAGAAAAAGTAAATATAGAAATGAGAGAAAAATTTGCAAAAAAATATTCTATAAATTATGAACTAGGAAATAATTATTTTGAATATGGAGATGAGATTATATTAAAAGAAAACAATATTTGTTTAGATTTTATGTATAGAGATATTCCTTATATAGAAAATGAAATTGATCATGTGTGGAGAAAGTGCAATTCAAAAATAGGATATACTACAGCATTTTTATACAATATAAAAAACTCAAAAATACTTTATGAAAGTAATGATTATTTTAGAAATTTTCAAAAAGAACTAAATAAAGATTATCCGAAACAGCTTAAAGATAATATAATAGAAAAAAATTATAATGTTATGTACGCAAAACAATCAGCTTCATTCTATGAACAATTAAAAAATGCAATAAAAAGAAAAGATATTGTTAGCATTAATCATAGAACAAGTGCTATATTAGCATCATATTTTGACATATTATTTGCTATAAATGAAGAACTTCATGTTGGAGAGAAAAAACTTATAGATTATGCTAAAAAATTATGTAGCAAATTACCAAATAATTTTGATAAAGACATAGAAGACATTATAAATAACAATAATATTTTAGAAAAAATGGAAAATCTTATTGGAAATATTAAAAAACTTTTTTAAATTTAAAATATAACTATATATTATATTTATTGACAAATAAATAAGTATATATTATTTTTATGTTATTATTTTAAACAATAAAGGAAGTTTAATGGATATTAATAAAAATACTATATATGAAGATGATGATTTGCTTTCTCCAATAGATATTTCAAAGATATTAGGGGTATCAAGAACAACTGTAAATTATTGGGTGCGACATTACGGACTTAAAGCTGATGTTACACCTGGTAAAAGATATAAAATTAGATACGCCGATTTGAAAGTCTTTTTAGCATTCAATAAAAGAGAAAAAAGAGCTAAATTAAAGAGAAAAGTATCTAAATATAAAGTAGCAATTATAGAGCCTATGGAAATTACAAGAAAAAATTATTTGCAATGGCTCAAAAATGATTATGAAACTTTTATTATTTCTAATCTCACTAATCCATTAAATGAATTAAAAAAGATACAGCCGGATATTATTTTAATGGACATTAATTTATCTGATGACAAGGATTATTTTTATTTATTAGATGAAATAAAGAAAGAAATAGATTTAAGGATGTGTATTATTATAATAATAACTAAAAAATATAATGAAGATGATGTAGTAAATGGACTTGAGAAGGGTGCTTGTGATTATGTGCAAAAACCTGTTGGGCAAAATGAATTAAATGCAAGAATAAGAAACGCTTTAAGATTCTATATAGATATTTAGAGCATATTAATAGGGTCTATATCTATTTCTATATAATTACCTTTTTGTGCTATAAAAGATTTATTTAAACTTTCAAAAAATTCTTTTAGAAGAGAATGAGATACAGTTTTTATTAGGATATTCCATCTATAATATTTATTTAATTTGCTCATAGTGCAAGGAGCAGCACCTAATACTTCAGTTTTTTCTGTATATTTATATGTAAAAGTTCTAAGCAAATCTGCTATAATATTAGCATCGCTTTCAACTTTTTTTTCCTCTATTCCTCGCACAACAATCCTCACCAATCTTAAAAAAGGAGGATAAGGAAGTCCTGCAGTATGCTTTCTATTTTCTATTTCTCTATTGTAAAAGGAAATATAATCATGTTCTTTTGCATAAAGTATTGAATAATGATTTGTATTAAATGCCTGAATATAAACCACCCCTTTTTTATCTCCCCTTCCGCTTCTTCCAGCAACTTGAGTTATTAAATTAAAAGTTCTCTCAGCACTTCTAAAATCAGGTATATGAAGCGACATATCAGCAAGCAGCACGCCAACCAAAGTAACATTAGGAAAATCAAGCCCCTTAGCTATCATTTGAGTGCCAATTAAAATATCTATTTCTCTATCAGCAAATCTTTTAAATATATCTTCGTATTTTTTTGTTCCCCCAACAGTTTCCTGATCCATTCTCTCTATGACAGCATTTGGAAATAAAGTATTAAGATTCTCTTCAACTTTTTCTGTACCAGTGCCAATTCTCTCAAAATGCCCAATATTACATTTATCGCATAGCTCCTCTACAAATTGAGTATATCCGCAGTAATGACACATAACAACATTCTTTTTTTTATGATAAGTAAGCGAAACAGAACAATTAGGACATTCCAATACCACCCCGCAATGAGAACAGCTCACCACTGGTGCATATCCTTTTCTATTTAAGAATAATATTATTTGCTCTTTTAATTCCAATTTTTTATTAATCTCTTCCACCAGTGTTTGGGTAAGCATTGGAAAAGAATCAGCCCTCTTTTCTTTTTTTAAATCTAAAATCTTAACCTCGGGCATATTAATTGATGCTGCTCTTTTATTGAGAGTAAGAAGCTCTATAGTACCATTTAAAGCATGATAATAGCTTTCAAGAGAAGGAGTGGCACTTCCCAAAATAAGAGTCGCGTTTTCTCTCTCTTTTCTATAGAAAGCAATCTGCCTTGCATGATATCTCGGAGTTTCATTAGATTTATAACTAGTTTCATGCTCTTCATCTATCACTATAATTCCAAGATTAGGCGTAGGAGAAAATATAGCACTTCTTGCCCCTATCACAATTTTTATCTCATTATTTCTTATCATCTGCCAATATCTATATTTAGCAGTAGGAGACAGTTTACTATGAAGCACTGCAATCTTCCCTTCAAATCTTTCAGCGAATCTTTTTATAGTTTGAGGGGTGAGTGATATTTCTGGAAGTATTACTATAGCTTGTTTTCCTAAATCCACTACTTTTTTGATAGCCTGCAAATAAATTTCTGTTTTACCGCTTCCAGTAACACCGTGAAGCAGAAAACTTTTAGCCTTCTTTTCTTCTTCTATATTCTTTAATATTATATTTAAAACATTTTCCTGTTCATCATTAAGTTTAAGATAAGGTTTTTGTTTAGCTTTTATAGGTTTAGGAGTATTTTTCTTTTTAGAAGGATTTCCCGCAGGCAAAGCAGCAAACAATGCTTCACCATAGGAAGAATGATAATATCTGCTCATCCATTTAGCTAAATTAAATTCATTTTCAGAGCAAATAGGTTCAAGATCTATTCTAGTTGTGATAGGCAGTACTTTATAATCTCCGTCAAGTGTATCAGTTTCTTCTATAACAATACCCTTAGTTCCTCTATTTCTTATAGGAGCTATAACCCTACAACCTATCAAACTATCATTTATATCATCAGGTTTTTTATATGTAAGTATCTTATCTATAGGAAGATTAAAAACAACTTTAACATACATTACATTTTTTCACGACGTTTCTTATCTTCATATTTAGACATACAATTAATGCATCTTAAAGTATATGGTATAGCAGTTAATCTCTCTTCATTAATTTCTTCTTTGCAATCAATACATTTACCGTAAGTACCATCTTCAATTCTTTTAAGCGCATTATTAAGCATATCCAATCTATCTCTTTCTTTTTGTGAGAAAGATACCAAACTTTGTTTTTCATAAGCCTGAAAAGCTATGTCAGCCAAATCTCCATGAGCATCTTCTTTAAGTGTTTCGTAAGATTCATTACCGCTTAATAATTCATCTAAAGTCTTTCTTTTTTCTTCCAAGATTAAATCTTTAAATTTCTTTAATTTTTTAGCATTCATTTCTTAAACACCTTATATAATATTTTAAGCCAATAATATATAATTAACGTTTTGAGAATTGGAATAGCTTTCTAGCACCAGATCTACCATATTTTTTACGTTCAACCACACGAGAGTCTCTTGTAAGGAAACCATTTCTTTTTAGAGTAGTTCTAAAGTCTTGACTCTCGCCTATTAAGGCTTTAGCTATACCATGTCTAACAGCATCAGCTTGAGCAGAAACGCCGCCGCCGCGTACATTAGCAAACACATCATATTTACCTAAATTTCCTGTTACTTTTAGAGCATCCTCTACAACTTTAAGTAAAGCTGCTCTGTTACAGAAATATTCAGCATAGTTTTTACCATTTATTAAAATTTTACCGCTGCCTAATGCTATACGAACTCTAGCATTCGCAGTTTTTCTTTTACCTGTGAAGATAGTTAATTGTTTAGATGCCATTTTTTACTCCTAATTATATATTTACAACTGTAGGTTTATTAGCTTCATGCTGATGTTCGCTGCCAGCATAAACTTTTAACTTTTTAAGATGCTGTCTGCCTAATGGGTTATGTGAAAGCATACCTTTAACAGCTATTTTAACCATTCTTTCAGGATTTCTCTCTAAAAGCTCACCATAACTTACAGCTTTTATGCCGCCTGGGTAGCCTGTATGTCTGTAATGTATTTTGCCTTTCTTTTTATTTCCTGTTAATACTATATCTTTAGCATTGATAACTATAACATAATCGCCATTATCTAAATTGTAAGCATAATCAACTTTATGTTTTCCTTTTAATAAGTAAGCTGCTCTGCTTGCAACTCTTCCTAAAGATTTACCTTTAGCATCTATAATAAGCCAGTTTTGTTTTATATCTTTTTGGGATAAAACATAAGTACTATCTTTTGTTTTTAAAGTTTTCTTATCCATAATACACCTTCTAAAAGTTTTTAAATCTTGTGGTTTGTTCTAAAATGTAACGAGTGATTAATTATAACACAAATAACTAATGAAGTCAAATTTTATATATTAATAAATTGATTATTTTTTATTATTAGAGTATAATTTTTATAATTTATTTTATTGAGGAAAATATGTATCAGTTTATGCAAGAAAGTCCTAATATAAAAACATTTAATAATAAAAATAAAATCAATAATAAAACTCATTATTTAGATACTATAATCAGTAAAAGCGATAGTTATTTAAAAGAAATTTTCTCAGATAAAGAATATAAAAGTTTTCTAAGAAGAATAAATTTTATATATAAATTAAATAATGTTAATAATATAGTAAAAGAATTTAGTGATACATATTTTAATTTTTTAAAAGAATTGCATCAAAAAGAATATAAAATTAATGATACTAAAATAGATAATTTTATTAATAAAAATGGTTCATTGAAACTTATATGGGGTGATTGTTATAACGTTTTAAAAAATATGAAGAATGAATCTATACATTTAATGATTACTTCTCCGCCTTATTATAATGCTCGTAAATATTCTCAGTGGAAAAATTTAAATGATTATTTAGAAGATATGGAAAAAATATTGATAGAATGTTATAGGGTGTTAGACAACCACAGAATTTTTGTATTTAATATTGGAGATATTTTTGATAATGATAATTTATATACTAAATCTACTTGGGGAAAAAGAAGACTACCTTTAGGAGCTTATTTTATTAATTTATTTGAAAAAATTGGATTTACATTTGTTGATGATATAATATGGGATAAAGGAGAGGTTCAAAGTGAAAGAAATAAAAATGGAGATAATCCATATCCTATGTACCAATATCCTATAAATTGCTATGAACATATACTTATATTTCATAAACATAGATTAGATATGCATAGATATCCTTGTCCTATATGTGGAACATTAAATGTAAATGGTAATTCATACACAGAAAAAGGATTAAAAAGTTGGGAATGTAAAAATAAAGATTGTTTTATAAGAAGTAAATCAAATAGAGGTAAAAGATTTAGTGCTAAAACTTATATTACACAATCCCATAAAAATAGAGAGGTTTCTATTATAGAAAAAGATTTTATTTATTCTTGGAGAAGAGATATTAAAAAAATTAATCCTGTAATAAAAATAAATTCTAAAGGTGAAAATATACTTGGTCATACAGCACCATTTCCTAAAGAAATTCCAGAATTTGCTGTTAAAATGTTTAGTTATGTTGGTGATAAAGTTTTAGATCCTTTTTCAGGTATAGGAACATCGATAAAAATTGCTTCTCAATTAAATAGAATAGGTATTGGAATAGAAAAGGATATATCTATTAGAGAATATGTGATGAATTTTTTAGATAATAAAGTTATGGAATGTAATAATGAAAAATAATAAACAAGAAGAAGAAAAAAAGAAACAAGTTATAGGATTATATGGAGAAATGCAATTAGCTATGATCCTACATAATAAAGGTTGGCAAGTACATAGATCTTATATAGATGAGGGAATAGATTTTGTTATAACTAAATATTATTGTACAAAATGTAGAAAATTTGTTAATCAATATATAAGATATAAAAAATATGATAATAAAAATGTAAAATGCGTTACAAATTTATGTGATAAATGTCAAAATGATTCTTTAAAAATAGTTACTAGATATTTGCAAGTAAAGACTTCAGAGGGAGTTGATAAAGGTAAAAAAGATGTAAAAGATTTCAGTTTTCATCCTAAAATAAGATATAATATAGATAAGGATGTTTTTTATGTCTGGATTGCTGTATTTACTAATGATAATTTTAATAATGATTCAGATTTGAATAAATTATATGATTCAATACATTATTATATTTTTAATTCAAAAGATGTTGAAAAATTTGATGACTTGAATTTACCAACATATCAAATAACTGACAATCAAAAAACAGAGCTTCCTATTCATAAAAATGGTAAAATAATGAAAAAAGGAGCTAAATATGATTATTCATGTTTTGATGAATTTCATAATAATTTTTCAATATTAGAAAAATATGAAGAATAATTTGATTAAATTCAAACAGGAATTATTATTATATTTTATTTAAAATTAAATTAATATTGAATATTTTACAACATAAATAAAATAGTACTATTATAAATATAAAATATATATAATATATCTATTATTATTTGAATTTATATTAAAATAATAATAGATATATTACAAAACTAAATTAAATAATAGCACTTTTAAATTTATTGTTTAAAATTCACAACTAAAATTCTTAAAATATATCTGATTATTTATATAAAAAACAGATATATTTTTCATATAAATAGAAGTAAAATTTAATACAATATATAAAACATTATTTTTCAATTATATATTTTAATAAAAAAATTTATTTAGTATAAATCTTTCCATTATGTTTTTCTTTTATTTTTGCAACGGTATCAGATATCATATTAACAGACTGC
>CAKVCJ010000077.1 GCA_934725655.1 uncultured Brachyspira sp. | reverse complement strand
TCTACCGCTACGTTATATTATTAGAATGTATATTATAGTAATATAAAGTGGCGGTAGAGGTTATAATAACTTAATTAATAAGTTGATTATAATAATTTGATATCCTTATAAATGATATTATTAATCTTAATAAAAAAATGTAAAAGGATTTTTTATGCAAGAGACTATAAAAATAGATACGAGAGGAATGTCTTGTTCGCAGGCTTCTTTTCAGGCTAAATGTGCGGCTATAAACAATACAGAATTAAACACAGTTATAGAAGTTTTAGTTAGCGGGCATTCGAGCTGTGAAAGTGTGATTCGAGGATGCATCAAATATGGATATGAAGGAAGTTTTGAGCATATAGAAAACGAGGACATATTGGTTACTTTAATAAAAAAGAAATAAAAAAAGAATAATAAACTTTTTTGACAATTTAAGCATTAGCTATTATAATAATATTTAATAAAACTTTTTTCGGAGATGAAAATAATGCAATTAATAGACTTGGTAAAAAATGCAAAAGATTCTACATACAAATTACAATCATTAAGTACTGATATAAAAAATAAAGCATTATTAGAAATAGCTGATAAATTAGAACAAAATAAAAACATTATATTTGAAGCAAATAAAAAAGATTTAGAATATGCCAAAAAACTTCTTGATGAAAATAAAATTTCTCTTTCAATGTTTAATCGTTTAAAATTGGACGAAAACAAAATGATAGATATTGTTTCTGGTATAAAGGATGTTGTAAAATTAGAGGACCCTATTAATAAAGTATTATTAGAAACAGAGCTTGATGATAATTTACTTTTAAAAAAAATATCCTGCCCTATTGGATTAATTGCTGTAATATTTGAAGCCCGTCCTGATGTTATATCTCAAATATCTTCATTATGTATAAAATCTTCTAATGCAGTTATACTTAAAGGCGGTGCTGAGGGAGAGAACACAAACAAAGCAATATTTAACATCATTAACGAAACATTAGAAAATATTGAAGAGTTTCCAAAACATTCTGTTAATTTGGTATTTACAAGAGAGGATATAAAAGAATTATTATCAATGGATAAATATGTTGATCTTATAATACCAAGAGGAGGCAACAGCTTAGTACAATACATAAAATCAAATACTAATATACCTGTACTTGGGCATGCTGACGGAATATGTCATTTATATATAGATGAATCAGCTAATCAAGAAAAAGCATTAAAAATATGTTTAGATTCAAAGGTTCAATATCCAAGTGCATGCAATGCTGTTGAAACTATACTTATAAATAAAAATATAGCCAATGAATACTTGCCAAAGCTTTATAATTTATTTAAAGAAAATAATATAAAAATGAATGGTTGTGAAGAAGTAAGAAAAATACTTAATCAATCAGATATAGGCGAAGTAAAAGAATGGCATTTAGAATATGGAGATAAAGAAGTATCATTAAAAATAGTAGAAGACACAGAAGAAGCATATAATCATATAAACAAATACGGCTCTCATCATACAGATTCAATAATATCAGAAAATAAAGACAACATAGAAAAGTTTATGACTTATGCGGATTCTGCTAATGTATACTGCAACACTTCAACAAGATTTTCTGACGGGTTTAGATATGGTTTTGGAGCAGAAGTTGGGATATCAACAAACAAAACTCATGCAAGAGGTCCTGTTGGATTAGAAGGTTTAACTATATACAAATATAAGCTTTTTGGCAGCTATCAGATAGTCGACGATTATGTAAGCCACAAAGCAAGTTTTAAACATAAAAGAATAAAATAATATTTAATAATATATTTATTTTAATATTATTCTTTAATTTTTAGACATTTTAAAAACTAATGCAGCTGAAAGAACAATTATCAATATACCCATTACACCAATAATTAAAAGTGTCCATTTTAAAAATTTAATTATTTTTTTTAATGAGCTATTGTCATCTAAAACACCATTCTGTATGCCGTTAAGTAAGCCTGCTATCAAAAATAATCCATCTTCCATCCAGCCTGCAATAGGTAAAGCATCAGGTACTAAGTCAGCAGGCGAAACTGTATATATAACTGCTAATATAAAAGGTATCCAAGGTTTTATTTTAGATTGTGCAGGTTTATTTTTTGTATATTCACTCATAAAATAATCTCTATTTTTGGAAAAAATTGAAAAATATTAACTTGCTTCAGCAATCTCAAGCATTCTTATTATAAGGGAGTTTCCTGTATTTTTTGCTATACTGGAAGCTGTTTTACCGTCTTTGGTTTTAAGATAAATATTGGCTCTTTTGTTTATTAGAAGTTTTACCATTTCAGCATTTTCCTTCTCTATTGCCAACATTAAGGCCGTATATCCATTTCTGTCGGCTATATCAAGTTTAGCACCTTTCTCTACAAAAAGTTTAGCTATTTCTGTATTGTTATTATTGATTGCCAAAACTAAAGCTGTGTGTCTGTCATTATTTACTACATTGAGGTCTGCTTTCATATCTATGAGAAACTCTGCCACTTGCATATTTTCTTTAGTGACTGCTTTTAGAGAAGCTATTCTCATAAGAACAGTATTGCCGTCATTGTCTTGTACATTTATATGCACATTCTTGTTGTAGACATAATCTTTAACTTTGTCCATATGTCCATAACTGCCCCAAAATAAAAAACCTTGTTCATCAGCAGTTATATTATATAAATTTGATGAAAATAATATAAAAAACAATAATAGCAACGAATAGTTTCTCATTTTATAACCTCAACAATATATAAGTATAACAAAATATTAATTTTTCTCAATATTTTTTATGATAATCTATTATTGAAAATTATTAAATATATGTTATTATAAAGAAAAATAAAGATAGTGAGTTATTGAATGACATTAACTAATGTAGTAACAATTAAAAGTAAAAATGGCATGCATTTAAGACCAGCTGGAGTATTATCACAAATAGCAAGTAAAATAGAATATTCTGATTTGGGTATATTTTTGCTTTATAATGGTATAAGAGCAGATGCTAAAAGCGTATTTAATATTATGGGACTTGGTGCTTTTTGCGATGCTAAACTAATACTTGAAATTGAATATGAAGAGGGAATGGAAGAAGCTGCTCAGAATGCTGAAAAAGAGCTTTTATATTTCTTTGAAGAGGGTTATATTAATGCCGAAGTTCCTGAGGAAGAAGAATAAATAAAATATTCAATCAAAATAAATACTTTTAGGTTGTAAAATGATTAGCTACTCAATAATAACTATGCTTGTAATTTCTATAATTATAGTTATGATTCTTACTATCAAATTCAAAGTACATCCTTTTATAGCAATGCTAATGGTTGCTATATTTTTATCATTTACTTTACATGTGCCTTCAAATAGAAATCCTCATTATATAAATGAAATAGCTTCTTTAATAAGTAAGGGTTTTGGAAACGCTTTAGGAAGTGTAGGCGTTATAATAATATTGGGAAGTATTATTGGTAATATATTAGAGATGTCAGGAGCCACATATAAACTCGGTGAGATAATTTTAAAGATAGTAGGTAAATCGCATCCTGCTCTTGCTATGAATATATTAGGTTTTATAGTTTCTATCCCAGTATTTTGTGATTCAGGATATTTAATATTAACACCATTAAGAAAAGCATTAGCCAAAAAAAGCGGGGCTTCGCCTGTAGCATTATCTGTGGCGTTGTCAACAGGTTTATATGCTTCTCATGCTTTAATACCTCCTACCCCAGGGCCTGTTGCTGTTATTAATCTTTTTAATTTGCAAGAGCATCTATTTACTGTTATAGCAATAGGGCTTATTGTAGCAATACCTACTTCATTGGCTGGAGCTGTATATGGAATATTTATATCAAAATATGTAAAAAAAAATGATTACAAAAAAAATACATACAGTTATGAAAGTGTTATTGATGATATGGAAAAGCTTCCTTCAGCATTCAAATCATTTGCGCCTATATTTGTACCTATTATGCTTATGTCTATAGGCTCTATAGTGAGATTCAATTCTTTGCACTTAGATGAAGATAGTTTTATAAAGAATATATTTATATTTCTTGGCGAGCCTACTATGGCATTATTTATAGGATTTTTATTTTCACTCTTGCTTATGCATCATTTTAATAGAGATGAAATGTATATGTGGATTGGTGATGGAGTAAGAGATTCAGGAAATATATTGGTTTTAGTTGGGGCTAGCGGAGCTTTTGCTGAAGTTTTAAAATCCACTGAGCTTACAAATATTATATTTGAACTTGGAGATGTATTTGCTTCTGTAAATTTAGGGTTAGTGCTTCCTTTTTTACTTGCTTCTATTTTAAAAATTTCTTTAGGCTCTTCAACTATATCTGTTGTTACGGTTGCTAGTTTATTTGCTCCGTTGCTTAATACATTAGGATACACTACTCCAATATCGCAAGTTTTAGTATTGATGTCTATAGGGGCTGGTTCTATGGTATTTTCTCATATTAATGACAGCTATTTTTGGGTGGTAGTAGAATTATCTGGATTAACTGTTCAAGATGCATATAAAGCAAGAACTTTAGCTACTATAGTTCAAGGAGCTACTGCTTTAATTATTATTATGATGCTCTCATTTTTATTAAAATAAATATAAAGAAGGTAGAAATGTTAAAAATAAAAGTAATCAATAAATCAAAAAATCCTCTTCCAAAATATCAGACGCTCGGAGCTTCAGGTTTAGATTTGCATGCTAATATAGATGCTCCTATTACATTAAACAAAAATGATATAGTTTTAGTGCCTACAGGATTATATATAGAAATACCTGATGGTTATGAAGCTCAGATTAGAAGCAGAAGTTCATTAGCATTAAAACATGGTATATTTTGTTTAAACTCTCCTGCTACTATTGATAGTGATTATAGAGGAGAATTAAAAATCATATTGGCGTCTCTAACAGATAAACCATTTACCATTAATGCTGGTGATAGGATTGCACAAATGGTATTTGCAAAAGTAGAAAAAGCAGAGTTTGAAGAAGTTGAAGAGCTTTCAGACTCTATTAGAGGCGAAGGCGGTTTTGGAAGCACTAACATATAATTATTAATTTTAAAATAAAAATAGGATGTTATTTAAACACCCTATTTTTTATTTTAACTTTTTTTATTTACTATTATTTTAAAGCGATATTGTAAGTGTCCATTGCTATAGCTTTTTCTTCATCTGTAGCTATAACATAAAGCTTAATAGCAGCCCCATCTTTTTCAAAATTAGCACATCCTCTAGCTTTAGCATTTTTGTCAGCATCGCATTTAATACCAAGCTCATCTAAACCTTCAAGTATTCTTCCTCTAATATAAGCAGAATTCTCACCTATACCTCCAGTAAATACTATACCGTCAAGATGTCCAAGTACAGCCATATAAGAACCTATATATTTTTTTACCCTATAACAGAACATCTTTATAGCAAGTTCAGCCTTAGGGTTGGTTTTAGCAGCTTCTTCCAAGTTTCTCATATCATTGCTAATACCAGAAACTCCTAAAAGTCCGCTTTTTTTGTTTATAATATTGTCAATTTCTTTAGCAGATAAGTTTTCTTTATTCATCATAAAAGTAACAACAGCAGGATCCATATCACCAGATCTAGTGCCCATTACCAAACCTTCTAATGGAGTTAATCCCATACTCGTATCAACAGATTCTCCATTCTTTACAGCAGTAACACTAGCACCATTACCTAAATGACAAACTATAACATTAGCATTAGGTTTATTAGTTACTTTGCAAAACTCTCCATAAACATACTTATGAGAAGTACCATGGAAACCATAACGGCGAACTTTATATTTATCATACCATTCATGAGGCACTGCATACATATAAGCATAATCAGGTATAGTTTGATGGAAACTAGTGTCAAAAACACCTACCATTTTTACATCTTTTAATATTTCTTTACAAGCACTTATACCCTGTAAACCTGCTGGGTTATGTAAAGGAGCAATATCGCAGCAAGCTTCTATAGCTTTTATAGCTTCATCTGTTATTAAAGTACTTTTGCTGAATGCTTCTCCGCCATGTACTACTCTATGTCCTACTCCAGATATTTCACTCATATCAGATATTACACCTACTTCTTTATCTGTTAAAAGAGAGAAAATTAAACTCATACCTGCTTTATGATCAGGAACTTTTTGTTCTATCTTTTTTTCTTTGCCTTTTTCTACTGCTGTGTGTTTTAAAGCACTTATTTCTTCGCCTATTTTTTCTAATAGACCTTTTGCTAATACTTTTGCTTCAGGCATAGAAAATAATTGATATTTAATACTAGAACTACCAGAATTTATCACTAATACATTCATAAAATAACTCCATTATTATTTATAATTCAGTCATTATAACATACTAATTATATTTATCAATAACTTTTAATAAATATTATACTATCTCTTAATATATTAAAGGTTCATCTCTGAATGTTGTATATATTTTTAATATATTATTTGTGATACTAAAAGAATAAGCTGTCTGAAGAATAGACAAATATTCTCCCTCTGCATTTCTTTTTTTTACATCAGAAGTTTTTCTTGTTGTATTTATCATAGATATCGAAATTTTATCATTTTCTATCTTGCAGTCTGCCCAATATTCATTAACTGAAGATTTCCCATATATTTTATTTTTATCAATACTTATAGTAATATTCATATTGATAAGTTTGTATACTTTTATCTTTTCTTCTTTTTTGGAATCTTCCTGCACAAAAACCATACTATGTTTGCAAGAAATAACAATTAGAGAAATCAATATTATAATCTTTTTTAAAATAATGTAAGCTCTCCTTCTTTGCTTGAACCAGAATCATCAAATGAATCCATACTATTTGCAGCATCTAATGAAGATAAATTACCCTTAAGAGCATCTTCAAACAATGGCGAACTTATTAATCTATTATAACCCTGATTTGTTCCTTTATCGAATGTGATATCGGGATGAAGCTTTATAGCATGCAAAAGAAGAAGTTTACCAAAACCGCCCCTTCTATATGGGAAACTTATATATATATATTTGAGCATATTATCTTTATCTACATAATAATACCCTTCTATTCTGCCATCTATTGTTAAAAGGCCTACATTTTGATTATTATTATTAATTATTTTATAGAAAAAATTATCAGTATATACAACTTCTTTATTATCTTTTATCTTAATATTTTTTATAAAATTAATTAACTCATTTTTGTATAAACTATTATATTCAATAACAATTACTGAAGGATATTCTTCATGATCTATTGTTAAAACAGGCATATAAAATTCTCCCAAAAATATAAAAAATCTCGCTCTTACAATATCGGAAAATATTGTTAATATATATAATAATTAATTGACTTAAAAAATTAATAGCTATATATTATTAATATAATAAATATTTAGGAGAATTTATGAAAAA
Organism: uncultured Brachyspira sp.; assembly: GCA_934725655.1. Taxonomy (GTDB): domain Bacteria; phylum Spirochaetota; class Brachyspiria; order Brachyspirales; family Brachyspiraceae; genus Brachyspira. The sequence continues at coordinate 410 of CAKVCJ010000077.1, read as the reverse complement.
AACCATAATTTTATTATTTTTATTTTCAGTGAGTAATTTGTTTGCCGCCCCGGGTTTTTTTAGTTTAGGATATATTATAACCCTAGCAGGCAGTTTACCTGAATACAAAATAGAAAAAAATGGCGGAAATGTAAATAAAAATGACTATCAAAGTCAATCATATTTTGAAGGCGGCATAATACTTCAAACAGCTTATAATTTTATACTTAGCTCAAGAACACCATCGGCTATAACGCTTGGTATTGATTTTGGATATCATAGAGATGCTTTTAGCTTTATAGATTACAATATTAAGAGAAAATATGCTAATTTATTTGACAGCATACTTGTGGGCGGATATTTAGAATCTACTATATCTGGTTTTATGCTTGGAGTTGGCGGCGGAGTAAAAATAGCTTTAGGCGGAAACT
>CAKVCJ010000076.1 GCA_934725655.1 uncultured Brachyspira sp. | reverse complement strand
GAAATTATATATAATTTAGCAAAAAAGGAGCTTTTTTAGTTATCTAGGACAGCCCCAAAAAAACAATATTAATATTATCATAAATAATACTTATTGAATATATAATTAAAAATAATATATTCAATAAGTATATATTCCAGTAACTAAAAACTTAATATTAATTTATAAATCATTTATTTTTATTTTCTTTTTTAAATCTTTTATAATCCTTTACAAGCGATGAAACTAAAGGACTTAACGCTAATATACCAAGAAGGTTAGGTATAACCATAAGGCCATTAAAACAATCAGCCAAAGACCATACTAAATCAACTTTAAGAGTAGAGCCTATAAATATAAATACAACCACAACTAAAGCATAAATTTTTGTAGCCTTTTGTCCAAATAAATATTTAATATTCTGCTCACCAAAAAAATACCAAGCAATGATAGTAGAGAAAGCGAAGAAAAGCAAACATAAAGCAATAAATATCACACCAAAATGTCCGAATTTCATTTGAAAAGCACTCTGAGCCAAACCAATACCTTTTAAAGATTCATCTATTAAACTATGAGATTCTAAATTATAAACTTGATTTTCTAATATTCCAGAAGTAAGTATTACCAATGCAGTTAATGTAAGTACAATAAAAGTGAAAAATACGCCCATCATAGCAACCACCCCCTGTTCGCAGGGATGATCCACTTTAGCAATAGCATGTGCATGCGGAGTAGAACCCATACCAGCCTCATTAGAGAATAAACCCCGAGCTATACCAAAACGCATAGCCTGCTGAATTCCTATACCAAGTGAGCCGCCAATAACCGCCTCTGGTTTAAACGCTGATACAAATATCATATAAAAAGCATGAGGCACTTTTGTTATATTTAAAAGTATTAAAATAATAGCCCCAAGAAGATAAGATATAGCCATAATAGGAACAATCTTCTCTGTAAAAGAAGCTATTCTCTTAACACCGCCTAAAAATATAAATCCAGAAATAATAGCTACTATAATTCCTACAACTTTGGTATTAACAGGAAAAGAATTGGAAAAAGCAGAAGAGATAGAATTAGACTGCACCATATTGCCCATTATACCCAAAGCTAAAATAATAAGAATAGCAAATAAACCAGCTAAAAATTTACCAAAAACACCTTTATAAGCAGCTTGTATATAATAAGCAGGCCCCCCTATCACTTGTCCGTCTTTATATGTTTTGAATTTCTGTGCCAATGTAGCTTCTGCAAATATTGTGGACATACCTAAAAAAGCAGATACCCACATCCAAAATATAGCACCAGGGCCCCCTGAAACTAAAGCAGTTGCCGCACCAGCTAAATTACCTGTACCTACTTGCGCTGCTATGGAAGTGGCAAGAGACTGAAAAGAACTCATACCATGTTCATCGGCAGAATTACCTTTTAAAGATACTGAACCAAATGTTGATTTGAAACTATCTTTAAACTCTCTTATCTGTATAAATCTCAGTCGTATAGTAAAATAAAGCCCCGTACCGCATAAAAATATAAGCAGTGTATAATCCCATAAAAATGAATTAATCTTCAAAACTAATTGTTCAATAATATCCATTGAATCTCCTAATAATAAATGTAAAAAATTACATTTATAAATAAATTAAAATACAAAAATATTATTAATAAATACATACTAAAAAATATTTATTAATAAAAAAAAACAATTTTATTATTTATTACTATAAATAATAAGAGATACTTAGATGAAAAATGTCTGGCAGTACAACTTACCAGACATTTTTATTAATAAATCAAATAATTATGTTTATTATTTTTTATTCAAATCATTATATTCTTTAAATAAAACACTAACAACACCACTCAAAGCTAAAAGACCTAAAAGGTTTGGTATAACCATTAAACCATTGAAAGTATCTACTAAAGCCCATACTAAATCAACTTTTAAAGTAGAACCTAAAAGTACAAATCCAACAACTAATACAGCATAAACTTTAGCAGCCTTAACACCAAACAAATATTTGATATTTTGCTCTCCAAAGAAATACCAACCTACTATAGTAGTGAAAGCGAAGAAGAATAAACATACAGCAACAAATATAACCCCAAAGAAACCAAAACCCATTCTGAAAGCTTCCTGAGGCAAACCAACACCTTTTAATGCTTCAGGTATAAGAGCAGCTGATTCTAAAGGATATATTCTTGTTTGTAATATGTCAGAAGTTAATATAACCAAAGCAGTTAAAGTAACAACAATAAAAGTATCGAAGAATACCCCTATCATAGCAACAACACCCTGTTCGCAAGGATGTTTAACTTTAGCCAAAGCGTGAGCATGCGGAGTAGAACCCATACCAGCTTCGTTAGAGAATAAACCGCGAGCAACCCCAAAACGCATAGCTTGCTGTATACCTATACCTAAACCTCCGCCTATAACAGCTTGAGGATTAAAAGCAGCAGTAAATATTAAAGCTATAGAACTAGGAAGATTTTTAATATTCATTATTATTATAATTACAGAACCAATAATATAAAATAAAGCCATAATAGGAACAATCTTTTCTGTAAAAGAAGCTATTCTTCTTAAACCGCCAATAAATATAAATCCTGCTATTACAGCACATATTATACCCACATATATAGGTTTAAGCTGAGGAAAAGCATTAACAAAAGCACCAGATATAGAGTTTGATTGAACCATATTACCCATAAAACCTAAAGCCAATATGATAAAGATAGCAAATAAAGCAGCTAAAAATTTACCAAAAGCACCTTTATAAGCAGCAGTAATATAGTAAGCAGGTCCTCCTATAACATGTCCGTCTTCAGTAGTAGTCTTATATTTCTGACCCAAAGAAGCCTCAACAAATATTGTAGCCATACCAAAGAAAGCAGATACCCACATCCAAAATATTGCTCCCGGACCTCCAGCAATTAAAGCAGTAGCAGCACCAGCTAAATTACCAGTACCAACTTGAGCAGCTATTGCAGTTGCCAAAGACTGAAAAGAACTCATACCTTCTTTGTCAGCAGCCTTACCTTTTAAAGATAAACTGCCGAAAGTTCTATTCCAACCATCTTTAAACTTTGCTATCTGCACAAATTTAAGTCTCAAAGTGAAATAAATTCCACTTCCGCATAGCATGATTATCAATAGATAATCCCATAAAATACTGTTTACCTTAGCTACTATGTTTGAAACAATATCCATAATAAACTCCTATATTTTAATATATTAATAAAATAAAAAAAATGGAAACATTAGATATTATTTTTATATCTAACATTTCCATTATTTTTAACACTAGTAAAAAAAGCTACTATAATTATTATTCTTGACAGCAGATAATCTTAAACTAAGATATAAATCCGCCTTTCTTCAAAATATTCTCAGCATTTTCTTTATTTTTATCACTAACCAATATGATAGGCCCAGTACAACCCATACCAGACTCAGCATATATACCATTTTCCATAACTAACTCTACAGCCGCATCCAAGTCCATAACCTCTACACCAGGAATCTGTGCAGTTACAACTTCTTTAGCAACAGTAGGTTTAGCTTTTTCACCGCCAGAAGAAGCATTAGCCTTAGGCTTTAAACTATCTAATATAGCATTAAAACCATATTTTTTTACTTCCTCTTCTTCTTTGTTCATAACATCTATTATATTGCCGCTAATACACTGATAAGCATATTCTATAGCACCCGCAATAACATTAGAACCAGAAGCTCTTGAAATAATGAATATAGGTGTTTTAAATCCAAAACCTATACCAGGGCCATAACCATATCCAATAGCCTCATAACTTCCGCCGCTGTTAAATGATGAGAACATCTTTATAAGAATGTTTCCAGTAAGAGAATCGCAAACTACAACATCAACAGCACCAGTAATAAGGTCATTACCTCTTAATACAGCACCTCCGTCAGCACGATTAGAAGCACCAAATTTAATGCCGTAACCATTAGAAGCAAGCTCTTTTAAAGCCCTCTCAACTGTACGAGCAGAGTCAATATTTAATATACCAACTGTAGGCTCTTTTATTCCGCAAGCTTTAGCTGTTATAATACCATAAATAGCATTTTTAAACATAGCCTGATCTCTTACAGTAGCAGAAGTACCAGTAGTAGTAGCAATATATGTTTCTTTGCCGTTAGCCTGAGATATAACTCTTCCAACAGTAGAAACTCCTATAGGGAAAGGATAATGCATAGTAACACAAGCATCTAATTCCCCTTTAGCAAGCATCTCTTCCATTATCTTATGAGCTTTTTCATCGCAGTCTGTTTCTATTGTTTGTAAACCAGTAGAGTTCTTTTCACCAATCAAAACAACTTCAACATTTTTGTTTCTCTTCATAGCTATCACACCGCCGAGAGATACAGCTTCTGCACCATGTTCAGAACCTCTATTAGTTATACCAACGCGAACCTTTTTACCAAATTGCCCAGTTTCTAAAGCATTAGCAAGAGAGAGGAAAGTCTCCCCTATCATAGATTTTATAGCTGAATTAGAAGCATCACTCATATATAATACCTCCTTACTCACCTAACATAGTTTTAGCGAAATCTCTCATAGCATTAGCAATAAGTTTATTAACTTCTTCTTTAGAAACACCTTCGCCTGTACCCTTATCACCATTATTTTTTTCTATAATAACAGATATACCGTCAAAAAGGTTAGTCATTCTTCCTAAGAATAATGAACCTTTACCTATAAGCATTATACGATTAACTTTACCAGACATAATATCTTCAATAGCAAAACCTAAATAAGGAACACCAGATGGAATATGTCCTTGAGTAGGAGCCCAACCAGACATACCATGTTTCTCAACAAACTCTGCTAATTGACTTCTATCAATATCGCCTTTCTTAACACCAATAGCAGCTATCATTTTGTAATTAGCCTCAGGTACATCGCCGGCACCAGCAGGTTTAGTAACATCAGGGTTTTGCATCTCAACAGTATATTTATCTATATCAGTAACTTTTAAGTTAGCTTTTTCTAAAGGATTAACTATTAATGAGTTCATAACAGCCTGAGGAGCAGAACCAGTAGCAACAGTGTGTCTTCCAAGTATATCTGTTCTAATAACAGGATGTACGCCGTCATTTTCGCTGATTAATACAGCAAAAGCACCAAGTATATCTTCAATAATAGGAAGATTTTTAGTAACATGGCTTTTACCATTCATACCTAATTTAGCAGTAGCACCACCAGCAACTATTACAACATTTTTATAAGAACCAGCTTTAACTAATGAAGCAGCAGTTACTAAAGCATGTGAAGGAGCAGCACAGAATCCCCTAATATCAAAACCAGTAGCATTAGGTATGCCGGCAATCTCAGCAACACTTTTTGCAAAATTGCCGCCGCCTCTTTGGTTCATATCACCGCAAGCCTCTTCTGAACATTCTATCACTAAATCAATACTGTTAGGATCAACATTTTTCTTTCTAATAAGTTCTTTTAACGCCATTATACCAGAAGCCTTAACAGCAAGGTTTTCAAAAATAACATGCGCACTCAAGTTAATATCTACATCATGAGCTCTTTTTACACATCCAACTAATTTATCATTGAAATATAAACCCTCAGCATGCTCATCTTTCATTAACTTTTCTATCTCATCAATTTTAGTCTCGCATTTTACCTGAGCTAAATCTTTTTTAAGCTCCTCTTCTGTTTTATATTTAGACTCTGCAGCAACATAAGCATCTCTCATTTTCTTCTCGAACTCAGCCTCTAAATATACAAGTTCAAAAGTATCAGCTATTTTCATCATAAATATAAATTCGTCTTCAGCAAAAATTTCGCCAAATTTACCAGTTCTTTCACCTTTACAAGGAACTCCAATCCAGCTTCCGCCAGCTTTTTTTACCTCTTCAGAAACCTGAGAAGCAAGTTTTTTTAATTCTTCAGGGTGAATATTACCAATATAAGTTTGGTTAGGGGCATAATTAACAACATCTTCAAAAGGTCTTAAATGTTTTTTTATGCTTTTAAGATAATCAGAATTAGGATTAACTTCTTTTTCCACTGTTTGAGTAGTACCATTATTGATAACCATATCAGGAGCATGTACTATAGCATAAGCAGCGGCTTTTAATACAGCAAAACTCATTTTTAATCTCCTATAATTTTATTTTTTTATTTATAAAATAAGGGGACATACAAGTATAGTTAAATATTTGTACTCCCCTTCTTTTATATTTTTTGTTATTCAAAAAACAATTAATTTTCAAAAACTGTTTGAGAATCTACAGGAGTTGTCAAAGCTTTTAAAGCTCTTTCAACTAATGTGCGTCTTAATTTCTTCTCATCTTCTTTAGATAAATTAGGATTACCTAATGGATGAGGTATAGCAACAGCAGGAACTATTCTGTTAGCACCAACTGTTAAAGATATAGGAACAATAGTACAAATATGAACTACAGGTATTCCAGTAGCTTCTATTGCTTTAACCATCGTTGCACCGCAACGAGTACAAGTTCCTCAGGTTGATGTTAAGATAACAGCTTGAACTCCGTCTTTAACCAAAGTTTGAGCAAATTCTGTAGCATAAGCTTTAGAATTTTTAACAGAAGTACCATTACCAGTAGTAGTGTAATAATAAGGATAAAGCTCTCCTATTTTACCTTCTTTCTGTAAATCTTTTAATACATCAACAGGCAATACTCTGTTAGGGTCTTGGTTAGCATAAGTAGGGTCATAACCGCCATGTGCAGTTTCTCCCATATCATCAATAGAATATCTTCCATATTTTGAAGCAGAAGAAGATTCTATATGGTCAGGGTTGCCTGATGGCACTATACCGCCGCTTGTAACTAATGCTATTTTAGCTTTAGTGATATCTTTAATAGCTTCGCCAGGAGTTACTCTGTCAAAATCCGGCATAGGATATTCTGTAGTAAATGCTTCGCCTTTAATTTTTTTGATAAGCATATCAACAGCTCTCTCTGCACCGTTTTTCTCTCTAAATAAAGGAACACGTATACCTCTTGGTATATAACCTTCTATTTCAGGACTTCCAATCTCTTCTTTTTTAAGGATTTTAGAAGCTAATTTAGCTACTTTTGGTAAAGCATCTCTCATTCCAGCAGCAGAGTCTTTAGTAGAAATAATATATACTTCTTTTTTAAACATATCTGCACCTGGGTTTTCAATATACATACCAGTAATAGCAGGGATTTTAAGTTCATCTTGAACCATTTTAGCAACAGTACCGCAAGCAGTACCATAACGGCCAGCATTAAAAGCAGGACCAGCTATAACAAAATCTGGATTAAAGCTTTTAATCATATCTAAAACTTCTTTTTTAGCCTTATCTAAGTTTTCGTTAAAGTAAGAGTCTCCGCAAATAACTGTACCAACTACCTCAGCATCAAGTCCTAATTTTTTAAGCTCACCTTGAAGTCCTGCACCAGGACCAACAACTCCATCCTTTTTCTCTGGAGCTATATCAGCTTTTTCTTCGCCTCCGATGTTAGCGAAGAACTGATTAATGTAATGTACAATTTTATATTGTGGCATTTAAGCCTCCTAATTTTTTAATTTAAGGCAACCATATATATTTATATGGCTGCCATATTTTTTAAAACCAAACTGGTTTTTGTTTACAATGGATTTTTATTTTTAGAGAATTTGTTTTTATAAAATTTATAAGTTAGTTGTATTATTTGTTTTCTTCACGCATTCTTTTCATTTCTGCGATTATTTCATCTACATTTAGAGTCATTTCTGCCATACCGATTTGCTCGTCATAAACGCCGGCATCTACTGCTTCTTTGAATTCTGGCTCTACAGCATGATAAGCATCTAAATGTAAAGCAACATTAGCTAAAGCACCAGCATATGTAGGGTCTCCTATCATTACTGTTTCTGCAGCTAAACCTGTAGCTTCAGCTTCTGCAGCTCCAAATAATACTACTATATTCTCCTTACCAAATTTTTCTGCAAACTCTTTAATTCTCTTTTGATTCTCTAAATCCATCGCTCCTGCGGCTGTT
>CAKVCJ010000075.1 GCA_934725655.1 uncultured Brachyspira sp. | reverse complement strand
TAACTCTCTTTATACCGCTTTTTTCAACATATTTAAGAGTTTTTATATATAAAGGCTCTATCGCACTTATTTGAAATGCTGCTGCTATATTTTCATTGGTAGCATCAAAACCTTTTTGTAAATATTTTTGTGTAGAATATACGCAAGCTGTTTTAAGTCCGCTGTAAGAAAAATTAAACTCATCAACTCCATTGAGAAGCACTATAGGATATTTTATAGCTTCTTTGTCTCCTTCTTTTGCTAATCTATCTATAATAGGCCCACCCGGATAACCAAGATTTAAAAATTTAGAAACCTTATCATAAGCCTCCCCCACCGCATCATCTAAAGTAGTACCTACAACCTTATACTCGCCATAATCATGAACTTCTGTAATAATGGTATGCCCGCCTGAGACAACTAATGCTATATAAGGAAACTCTATATTGTTTGTAAGATGAGGGGAATATATATGTGCTGCTATATGGTCTAATGCTAGTAATGGTTTGTTGAGCGAAAAAGCCAAAGCCTTAGCACTGCAAACGCCTACAAGAAGCGAGCCTAAAAGCCCCGGGCGGTTTGTAACTGCAAATAAATCTATATCATCTAAAGTTGTGTCAGCATCTTTTAATGCTTTATCTATCACATAAAGTATAGCCTCCAAATGCTTTCTTGCCGCTATCTCTGGAACTACGCCTTGAAACTCTTTATGCGCATCTATAGAAGAACTCAATACCGATGATAAAACCTTATTTCCATCTTCTACTACAGCAACAGAAGTATCATCACAAGAAGTATCTATGCCTAATATTTTCATTTTTTTCTCTCCAAAGCGGCTATTGATTTAATAATATATACTTATTTTGATAATTTGTAAATATATATGAGTATTAGTAGTGTCTATTTATAAATAGAACACGGTTCATTATCGCATATTAGAGTATCATAAGTTTTCGGCAATAGACTACACTATTTTTCTGGATAAAAAAATTCTTTAATACGATTAAACCAATCTTTTACTTCATTATCTAAATCATTAATAGAAACATCTTTCCATAATTCTTTTGCTTGTAGTGATGATTTTATAGCTTCTTCTTTAATATTATCTATACTTTCATGAATTTTTTTAGCAACATCAATGTCTGACCATTCTTTAGGATTTATATTATCAATTGCCTTATCATATTTTTTTTTAATAACTTCTATAGGAATATAATTCTCTATTTCTCTCTTTAAAGTAACTATCTTATTATCAGACTTTTTCTCAATATTTTCTTTTTTATCATCTCTATCTCTAAAATACATAATTTTTATATTAGTATTAGAAAAATAATCTTCTTTTATCCATCTTTCTACATTTCCACATCCACCTAAAGGAATTATTGTAAAATCATTTAAATTAACTATTTTATTTAATTCCTTTATTCTATTTAAATTCTCTAAAAACAACTTATCTATATACCCCTCTACAACAATAATACCTTTTTCAGAAACATATGGTAAAATTCCTAAAGTTTCAGATATTTCTTTAATATCTATATTTTCATCTACAATCAAATTATTCTTCAAATCTTTTTTTAAAAATATAATAGAGTCTTTTGGAGATAGCTTTATTATCTCTGGAGTATGTGTCGTTAATAATATCTGTTTATTGTTTTCTTCAGATATTCTTATAAAAGATTCTATTAATTTTATTTGAAAATCAGGATGCTGAGAAGTTTCTGGTTCTTCAATAGCATAAATAATATTTTTTTTAATGGTATTTTGTCTTTCAGATTCTGCTAAAAAGAAACTTAATAACATTAATCTTTTTACACCACTACCTCTTTTATTAAAACTTATACCATCATCACAAGAAAATTTAAAATTAAATATACTATCTAATGATTTATTATCTATATCTGGTTTTAATTCATTAGCTATACCATATTCAAATTCTTTTAACTTTTCTAATGTATTATTTGCTATTTCTATTATTTTTTTATTTATCATATCTTTAATTTTAAAAAATTCCTCTTCTAATTCTGAAACAGCAACTTTAGTAATAGCTTTTAAAGAATCAGAAACCTCTTCATCTTTATCTGTATTAGTTCTATCAGATTTAAAAAGCATATACATAGGAAAATCATTTTCTATTTTTTTATATATTACATTACTATCTTTTTCTTCTTTTCCAGAATCATCAATTTTGATCTCCAAATCTTCAAATTCTAATTTTTCAGTATTAAATAGAAATTTTCTAATATCTTTTTTTATAGTTTTATTAACATTATTATCATCTATTTTTAGGTTCTTTAATAAATCTTTTAATTCATTTATTTTTAACAATATTAAAGGTGATTTAAAATTATTTGGATGATTACATTTTATATATATTTCAGTCTTTTTATTAGGAAAAAATCTTTTTTCTATTTCAAATAAATTATCTTTATTAAGTAAATGCTCTTCCAATAATGAAGTTTTTACATTTGTATCTAATATTATCTCATAATTTTCAGGTAATTCAAACATACATGTAATAGAAACATACGATTCATTAGAATAAACATTAATATCTTCTTTATCTATTTTTTTTGTGTTTGAGCTATTAAAAAATAAATCTAAAGCATCTAATATACTTGATTTACCTATATCATTTTTACCCATAATAACCGATAAATCATTAAAATTAATAGTAGTATCTTTATGAGCTCTAAAATTTTTTAATTTCATTCTTTTTAATTTCATATATACCCTCACAATAACAATAGTATATAAAAGTCATTAATATATTTTATAAATAAGTTTAACATTTATTTACAAAATTTACACAATTTATAGTTCTCTTTTATTCTCCTTCTACAATTCTAACTTCCTCATCACTAAACCCATACAAAGAATACACAATTTTATCCACTTTAGCCTCAATCTACCATACATTAAACAACAATAAACCATTTGTAAAAACATAATCTATATGTTAAAATGAATTAAAAATGATAGAAGATGATTTATATAATAAAGCATATTATCTTGTATTGGAATGGGCTAAAAATAATCAAGACGAACTTTTAAATATCTGGAAGACTCAAAACTTTAAACAATTAGAACCTTTGGAGTAATTATTACTTTCTATAAAATTAAAAATGTTAAAGTTTTAGATAATCCCATTTTAGAGATAATATTTGAAAATGAAGAGATAAAATATTATGATATAAAAAAACTACTCTCTGAACATAAAGAGTTTGAAATTTTGAGAGATAGAAATTTATTCAATCTTGTAAAAGTAGATGTTGGAAGATATGGTATTTCTTGGAATGACGATTTAGATATCTCATGCAACACTTTGTATTATGAGCTTTACCCAAACAGTAATTTCACAACACTACACATCAAAATCATATCTAACTATAAACTTTAAATAAAATTGCAATATTTATGATTTCTTTAATGGTATATTTTTCTCTTCAAAATATAATGCTATAACATTTTTTATTTCTTTTAAAGCTTCTTCCTCTGTTGCTCCGAAAGCACTTATATTATCTAATTCTTCTGATAAAGCTATATAACCTTCATCCTCTTCACTATAAAAAATTTTGATGCTGTATTTCATAATTGCTCCTCTAATCTGTATTTTTTTACAAGAAATAAAAATTGTTTAACTTGATAAGGTTTCACCTCTCCATTAACATTTTGTATATTAATTAATTCACTAACCCCTACTTTAGAATATATTCTATGGCTTCCTCTTTGTCTTTTACACACAAAACCAAAAGACTCTACAATATTACAAAAATAAGAGTACTTAATATTTTTGTTATTGTTTTTAAGTTTAGTAATGACTTCTTTTTTATCCATAATTTTATTATAAAGTTATTAAGTATAAAATCAAGTATTCGCCATACGGGCTTTCCGCACGCCATAGTTTAATATTGTATGTACTAAAGTGAGGTTCATTATACAACAATTAGTTTTCAGCAACAATCAATCTATCATACATTAAACAACAATAAACCATTTGTAAAAACATAATCTATATGTTAAAATTAATTAAAAAATAAGGACTGCAAAATGCCTGTTATATCAAGATTTTATGGTATCATTATTAAAATGTATTTTCAACAGAAAGAACATAATCCTCCACATTTTCACGCTATATATGGTGAGTATGTGGGAGTTATTGATATAAATGAATTAAAAATGATAGAAGGTGATTTACCTAATAAAGCACATTCTCTTGTATTGGAATGGGCTAAAGATAATCAAGATGAACTTTTAAATATGTGGGAGACTCAAAACTTTAAACAATTAGAACCTTTGGAGTAATTATGACTTTCCATAAAATTAAAAATGTTAAAGCTTTGGATAATCTTATTTTAGAGATAATATTTGAAAATGAAGAGATAAAATATTACGATATAAAAAAACTAATCTCTGAACATAAAGAGTTTGAAATTTTGAAAGATAGGGATTTATTTAATCTTGTAAAAGTAGATGTTGGGGGATATGGTATTTCTTGGAATGACGATTTGGATATCTCCTGCAACACTTTGTATTACGACTACTCGCCTACCCCCCACTAATGAGCACAATCTCACGCATAGCCCCCACCTAACCCCAACGCTAACACTCACCCCACCGCCATAACCACAACGCCGCCACCGAATTAAAAAAATAAGGGGTAAGAAAAAATTTTTAAAATTTAGTATTCCCACCACCTGACCGAGCGTAGCGAGGAAATACCCGAATGGTACACCCTATATAGTTAAACAAATTTTTTTAAATAATAAGCCCAGAAATAGGAATTTTTTTCTACTCGCCGTAGGTGGCATTCCGCAGTATTCGCCATACGGGCACTCCGCACGGCATAGGTTTAGAGTATATAGTATTCAATAGTGTGCGATTCACTACTCGCCGTAGTGGTATTCCGCACGGCATAGCTTTAGAGTGTAGAATATGTAACAGTGTGCGGTTCATTATCGCATATTAGGCAAAAAATAATTATTCTGTTTTAATGTTATCTGTATTTTCATCTTTAACTTTTTTCTCTAAAATATTTAATTTTTCTTCTTCTAATAAGATTTTTATAATTTTTACTTTTTGATTATACAATTCACTAAAATTAAAAGAAAGTGATATTATACTATATATAAAAAAAGATATTGATAAAATTGGCAAAATATAAATTTTCCATATAACAAAGAGTGTTGGTGGAATTATCTTAGATATAACATATACTATTAATGATAATATAAATATATTCAGCGTATAACGCTTTATATTATCTAATTTTTTTGTAACATTTTCAAAACTTCTCTCATTTTTTATTAAAAATAAATCAAAGCTTAATAATATACTAAATCCTATAGAAAATATTACCCCTATTGCACTAAACAAAATGTCATTAATATTTATTATATTTTCTATATTTTTGGAAATATATAAATTAATAGGATTTATACAAGATATAAAAGTCAATAAAAAAAATATTATTATAAAGATCAACATAATTATTAAATTATTTCTTTTATATAATCAGACATTTTTCTCATTAAATCACCTTCATCTATATACTTATCTTTATTATATTTTAAAGGAATATTTCTTTTTTCTAAAATCTTTTCAGAAGATATCTTTCTCCCCTTCTTATCTACAATTTTAACATAATCTGTATCTAAAACTTTTAGTGCTTTTTTTATAGCTTCAACATTAGTACCCTTTTTAGATCTTTTTATTGTAAAAATAACTTTAGCATCTATAATATTCCTTACATCTGTTTCTGAAATATTTATATCTTCTCTATTAATCATTTTTATTATAACATTCTTAAATTTATTTGAAAGATTAAATATTTCTTTTTTAAATGTAACATTTTCATTATTTGAATCATCAGTATTTAAAATAACATTATCTACTTCTATGGTTTTTACATTATCAAGTGTTAAATTATCTTTTTTAGCATCTGAAATCATAGGATGTATATAATATCTGTCATCTAATAGTTCAAACAACCAATTTACATATAAATCAAATGATTTCATACTTTTGTCTTTATTTCCGCTTAATATTAATATATTCTTGTAAATACAAAAATAATACATATTTTTTTTAAATCCTGCAATATGCTCTTTTATATCTTTTTCTAAATCAAGTAATGTTGCTTGTTTTTTCTCTAATGTTTGAACTGGTATTTCTTCAACATGTCCCTTACCCATATTAATCATTAACCCAAATAAATGATTATCTACTTTTTTACAAAATAATGCAAAATCAGACTCATCACTTTCATTATTAGGTTTTCTCATACGTTCTTTAATTTTAAAATTAGATATTTTTTGAAATAGTTTATCTATGAATTCCGTTTTTACATCTATATTTTTTTTATCTATAGTATAAGCATATACAACCATAAAAGCTCCTTCTATACTATAAAAATATATAGTATAAATAAAAAAATGTCAACTAAAAAAATTATTATACAATATTTATTTACAAAATACACCAATTTATAGTTCTCTTTTACTCCCCCTCAATAACCCTAATCTCCTCATCAGTCAAATTGTATAACGAATATACAATCTTATCAACCTCCGCCTCAATATCGGAAGAGTCTTTGTTATTTTTTTTAAGGCGAATGATGTCGTCGACTAGATTAACTAACTTGTTTTCAGTGTCTTCATAGGGTTCAGGTATAGGAGTATCTAACATAAATTCACTTTTATATCTAAATCCATCGTTACCAAGTCCACCACCTGAATAAAACTTTTTAAATATAAAATCCCAACACTTTGAATTAAAAATTGATAATAAAAAAATTAAATGATTACCAACCATTATTCTACAAGTATCATTAGTATAATAAGACTCTTTATCATATATAAAAGCTGGACTATTGCCCATTTCTTTCCATATAATTTTCTCTTTTCTAAAATCTTCTAAATAAGCACAATCCCTCAAATTATAAAAAGTATCTCCCTTATCTGCCCTCTTTTGCAATTTATTAGAATATTTATCCAAGTGTTTTTTTACTGCTGGATAATTATCCACATTGATAGGTTCAATATTTTCATGTTTCAAACCATTATGAACATTAATCAAATACAAATTGTTAAAATCATAACAATATCTTTTTATGTCCCTGCCTCTAAGTAAAGGTTTAATAATTTCTGCACTTTTACTATCTTCTTTAATTAATCTTTCTTTAGTTGCCTCATCAATAATAAAAGCCTCGTTAAATCCTGTTTTAATGCCGTAGTTGATAGTGATATCCCAGTCATTCAAAGGCTTAAATTTGTGTATCTTTTCTAATATAGACCTTTCATCCTCATTTAAAATTATCCAAGAGCTGTTATCTTTTTTAGGATAAATAAAACATTCTTTCTCGCCGCTTGATACTTTTTCTTTTTTGGCTTTAATTATATCATCGCACAAACTAATTTTATACGAATTAATTTTATCCTGAACCTCTGCTTTTCGTTTTCCATAAGTAATAATATTCGTGTCAACGGTGGCACTTTCAAACCAATTAGCCCCCAAGTCTATGATTTCAAATACATAGGCTTTATTATATAAAAACTTCCTCGTTCTCTCGCCGTAGCCTGCACGCATCCACTTATTAGATATTACTGCACTTACAATTCCCCCCTCATCAATCAATTTAATAAAAGCCATTTCCATAAATAATTGATAAATATCTGCAACTTTACTGTCTTTCTTATCAAAATAATGCAAATACTGATGATTTCCAGTAAGCTGAAAATATGGAGGGTTCATTATCACCAAATCAAATTTATCTACTCCAAACATCAAACCGCTGTCAAAAAAATCATAGCTCCTTAGCATATCAAACGGATTATAATTTTCAAGCTTTGCATTATGATTAGAATACTCCTTTATGAGCCTTAATATCTCCCCCCTAATAATATTCTTATTCCCATAGCTCGCATTAAAATACGCCCCCATATTTTTTATAAGTTCATTCTTGTCCCAAGTAAGAGAAATCAAACTCACTTCTTTATCATCAAGCTCTATCAAACTGTTAGCCGATACCACCTTAAACTCCAAATTAGGAAGTATCTCCAAATCGATAAATTTCTCATCGCTTTTTATATCTGTATAATAACTGCTCT
>CAKVCJ010000074.1 GCA_934725655.1 uncultured Brachyspira sp. | reverse complement strand
GAATCCTATGTCCCCACCATAATTGTCTGCTTATACACCAATCTCTAATATCAGTCATCCAGTGATTATAAGTGTTAATCCATCTTTCAGGATAAATTTTTGTATTTCCGTCATTAACAGCTTTGTATGCTTTTTCTGCTAAAGGCTTCATTTTTACAAACCATTGATCACTGTAATATGGCTCTACAACATTATGACATCTGTAACAATGTCCTACTTGGTGCTTAATATTATCTTTTCCAACAAATGCCCCAATTGCTTCAAGCTCTTTTATAATTAAATCTCTTGCCTCTTTTACAGTTTTGCCTTGATAATTAGCAGGCGTATTTTCATTAAATGTGCCGTCTGCATTAAGTATATTTATTATTTCTAAATTATGTCTTTGAGCTATAGCAAAGTCATTAGGGTCATGAGCTGGGGTGATTTTCAAAGCTCCTGTACCAAACTCTTTATCTACATAAGTGTCTTTTACTAATCTTAATTTTCTGCCCACAATAGGAAGTATTAAAACGTCTTGTTCTGTGAGGTGAGCATATCTTTCATCATCTGGGTGAACAGCAATAGCAACGTCTGCCAAAATAGTTTCAGGCCTTGTAGTCGCTATTTCAATATATTCATCTTTTCCTTCTATTTGGTATTTCACATGATACAAAGCACCAGCAACTTCTTCGTGCTCAACTTCATCATTAGCCAAAGCAGTACCGCAGCTTGGGCAATAGTTAATAAGATATTTTCCTCTATATATTAAACCTTGATTGTAAAGCTCAACAAATACCTCTCTAACCGCATTGCTTAAACCTTCATCAAGAGTAAATCTCTCTCTCTCCCAATCGCAAGAACAGCCTATTTTTTCTAATTGCTTTACTATTATAGAGTGATGCTCATTAGCTACTTCCCAAGTTTTTTTAACAAAAGCCTCTCTTCCTAAATCATGCTTATTTTTGCCTTCAGCTTTTAATCTTCTTTCAACAACATTCTGAGTGGCAATACCCGCATGGTCAGTACCAGGCATCCATAAAGTGCATTTACCAAGCATTCTATGAAATCTTATAAGTATGTCCTGAAGCGTATTATTGAGTCCATGTCCCATATGAAGTACGCCTGTAACATTTGGAGGAGGTATGACTATAGAATATGGCTCTTTATTTTTATCCATAACTGCATGGAAAAATCCGCTAGTTTTCCAATAATTATATAATTTGTCTTCAATATTTTTAGGGGTGTATGGCCCTTCTAAAGTATGTTTCATATTCTCTATCCTCCAATCAGTTAATAATAATCTTAAAAATTGATATTTTATTTTATACTATATACAATATTTTTCAATTCTAAATCATATATTATTTTATTATTGATTATGATTTGAATTAAAATAAAAAATAATTTGCTTTAATAAATAGTTTCTACTATAATGCCGATGATGTAAAAGATACTTTATATATAATTTTGTATAGTTTTAATATATTCGTTTATAGTATATAATAAAGTAAATAAGGTTTGATAAATTATGAATTATATTCTTCATAGCGTAATTATAGAATTGGGTGTATCTACAATAGCAGCTGTTATAGCATTCGTAGCTATAATAGTGCATTTTTATATATTTTTTAAGTTATATGAAGAAAGTCAATTAATAGTATTGTCTTTATCTATACTATGTTTTATCTTCACAGCAGCAGAAACAATTAATATAATAATTTCATTGTCAATACAAAATGTGAAATTATCTCTTATCATGTATAAAATAGAACAAATAGCTATTTCTTTTACGATACTTCCATGGATAAGATATATTAAAACCACACTAAAATTAAATGATAAATTACATTACTTTTTAGATAAAGCAGAGAGTGTTGCAATATTTTTATTTGTATTAATATTTGTTATAGCTTTAATATACTCTCAATTATTCGTATCTACAACAGAAGTAATCTCTACATTAAATAATTCAGCAATTAATAGTGTAAAAATGAGGGGTGCTATAGGTCCTATATATATTTTTAGAGATTTTGTATTTTCTATTTACAGCATTATTGCAATATGTATGTTTTTTTATGAAGTATTTGTTAATAAGATATGGAAAGCAAATATAGGTCCATTAATTTTATTGTTAATTATAACTTTAGCTTTTTTTGATGATTTTAATGGTATTTCATCACATTCGCAATATTCTAGTAATTATTTATTATTTCCTTCCTTTTCTTTTTCAAGATTTTCTTTATTTTATATGATTTTTAATGTTTTTTCTGTTTATAATTATATAGTTAGTTTTATTAATGCAGTTTATAGAAAATCTGATAAGAAATATGATGATTTAGAATCTATTAAGGCACAAGATGCTATCATTATTAATACAGCAATTAATACTTCATCTAAATTACTTGAGCTAAAAGAACATTTTAATAGCCTTGTAGGTACTTTGGTAGATAAAGTAAAAAATACAAACTTATCTATTGTTAATTTAAAAACCGAAATAGGAAAAACAATAGATAATACAAATGAATTTATTACAATAGAGAATTTCCAAGTAAATGACGGCAATATCAATATAGAAAAAATAGAACAATTAATAGAAACTTATCCTAATTTACAAGTCAGCTCTGAAATGCAAAAAAATATGCTTGAAGAATATATTAATTTGCTGCAGGAATCTGTAAAAGAAGTTTATATTTTGCAATCAGAGAGTGTTAATATATTAAAAAGCTTTGAAGAGTTTCAATCTAATATAGAAAAAGAAAGAAATAATTTAATTCTAGTATACAGGCTTCTAAATCTGGAGAGTGGTATCATAACTTTAATGTTGTTTCTAAAGAGGTTTCTGAATTGGTTGTAGAGACTGGAAATATTACTCAAAAGATGCAAAAACTTCTATTTCAAATAGAAGATACTTTTAAAAAATATAACTATGCAAGTAATAATATAAAAAATGGTACTATGGAATTGCTTCGAGAAATATCTTCCTATCATAATAAATTAATAAAATTTAATAACAGTATGGAAAGACAAAATGATTATAATATTAACATCATAAAAAGTACAGATAAGATGTATAATTCCATATCTGATATGAGTACTATAATCATTAATGAAGAGAATGATTTTATGAATATAAAAACAAAAATAGAAGAGTTTAATGATTATATATTAGATATATCACAAAAGGCTAATAATCAAAATATTGAGATAAAAAATATTATGAGGGATATGAATAAATTATTAGCCACAAGCGAAGATTTTGAGGATATAACAAATAAACTTGATAATGAAACTAAAAAATTATTAGAATATTCTGGTAATCTGAAAAATGTTATAAGCGAATATTCTAAGGTAATATAAGGGTATAAAAGACATGAATATATTAACTAATTTAATACCTGGATACAATGTCTCTATTATAGAATTATTAGTTCCTATCATTGGTACTTCTATGGTTTTTGTATTTATTATGATATATGGTGTTTTAATTATAAAAACTAAAGAAAGTATTTATATAACAGTAGCTTTGGCACTTTTGCTGCTTCTATTGTATAATATAATTTTATTTATGATAATATTTTTAGGCATATCTGGGGCTAATGTTGTATTGGCATCTAATTTATATGTAGTTAATCATATTATATTTTTATTTATTATAGCTTTATTTCCAATTAATAATAGATTTTTTTTGAAAAACGAGAAAGTGATAAATAATGTTAGTAATTTCATTATCTTTGTTAGTGCTTTAATAGTGTTAGCATTAATTGTTTTTAGTGTAATCAATAGAAATACATTTTTTACTACTACTTTAAAAAGTTATCCTGATAAAGCTTTTACGGTTGTAGGTAGCGGTAATTTTTTCACTTATCTTACATATTTAAGCATAATTATATATGCGATGGCTTTTGTGCCTATGATTTTTGATATATTTTTGGGATATAACATAGTAGGAAATACTATTATTATACTTGCTAACCTTTTATCTTTTGCTCTTCTATTAACAAACATAGAATTCTTTAATATGAAAAATGATATATATTTTGATAAATTGGATTTAGCTATTATATTATCATATTTAATTAGTTGTGTTGCTATATTTTCTTCGTTTACAAGAAATGCTTTAGAGGCTGTGAGGAAAGATACTATATTAAACAATAGATTAAAGTCAAATTTAAATATTGTAACTAAGATAAATGAAATATCTGAGGAGTTAAACAATATAGATAGAAATTTTATGGATTCTTCTATGTTTGTTTTTGAGGTGGATAAAGAAAATAAAGATGCCTTAGATATTATAGAAAATAAAATAAACACAGTTTTGGATTCTAAAAATCAATTAAATGATACTAAAGAGAGTAAAAAGCATATTATTAGAGATGGTATAAAATTTACTAATACTATATTTACTTTTTTTGATAAATATAAAAATCAGATGCAGGAACATTTTAGGGCTTTAGGGCAGGCTATGTCTAATATGAATGTTTCTAATTTGTCTTATGAACAGATATCTTCTTTAAATAATGATTTAAAGGAATTGAGAAAAAATATAGAAGAAAGCAGCAGTAATACAGTATCTAATATCAAGAAGCATTTTGAAGATTTTCAAGATGTTAATAAAATAACAGAAGATATATATGAAACTATAGAGTATATAAAAAATATGACTAATAAAACTAATTTACTTTCTATTAATGCTGGTATACAAGCATCTAAGGCGGGGGTTTTGGGTAAGAGTTTTTCAGTTGTATCTAAAGAGATTGGGGTATTATCTTTTGAAATATCTAAGGGTACTGCTTCTATAGAAAATATGCTTACTGATATATTTGGAGGGGTTGTTTTAATAGAGAATTCTTACTTTTATATAGATGAACATTGTAAGAATATAGAAAATCAAACTAAGCAAATTCTTGAAAAGATTGATAATTATATTCAAAATATACATGAAAGTATTGCCAAAATTTCTACAGAATTTGAGAATTTTAAATTATTAGAAAAATATAATAATGCCATGTATAATATAGTAGAAGAACAAAGTGAAATAGTATCTGCTGTAAGAGAAAATATTTTAGCCATGTTGGATATACAAAATAGTTTGAACTTAAAGATAGATACTCAGGGGCAGGATATTATAAAGATTTTTGATAATTTCAATAGAATCATAGAAGTAAAAGATGAACTTAATGAAGTTATTAAAAAGATAGGAAGTTATTCATCAGCTTCGCATACTCATATAGAGGCTCTTTCTAATATTATAAGCACACATAAAAATAAAAGCAGCATAGCTTTTAAACCTATGATAAATTTATTAAAAAAATAGAATATGTTTAATAATATTGATATAGTTATAATAATATTTTTGGTATTTATATTTATTTATGGTTTTTACAGGGGGATTATATCTATTACAATACCAGTAATAGCAATAATAGCTACTTTTATTATTGCTCCGCTTATATATAATCATGCCTCTAAATATTTTGATCATTCTGTTATATTAAAAATAGTATCATTTCTTATAAGTTACTCTGTTATAAGGATAATACTATCAAAAGCGGCAGACAGTATAAAAAAAGTTTTGAAGATGATATTTTTATCTTGGGTGGATAGGATTCTTGGAGCTATAGTACTTCTTTTTATAGTGTCGCTTATAATTTCTATTGTATCATATTTTGTATTAAATATGACTGAGTATGGCAGCATTATATATAGTTCAAAAGTTTTAATGTTTATATATAATATATTTAATACTAATAATTATATGAACAATTTTGTATAAAAATATTTTAAAATTTTCATGTTTATTATTTGTGGGGATTAGCATCACCGCTTTTCGTGCTTTAAGATGCTCATAGTTTTTGTTAGTATAAAAATGTATATTTATAGAAAAAATATAAAGTTAAAAACATTTGCACTTTTTGAGAAAATATATTTTACGCTAAATAGATTTTATTCTGTTAATTTTCTCACCCATCTTTCTTTTTTCAGCATTATAATACCTATTGTAATTTTTGCAAAGTCGGTTAATTTAGCTATGCCGAACATAGCAACAGGCCCTACAGATGTAAATTTAGCAAGTATCAATGCTAAAGGAGCAAACATAAATAAAGACACAGGCACATCCACCGCAAAACCGAACACAGTATCTCCTCCAGCCCTTGAAACAGCAAACTGAGCATTGATATAAGTCCAAATAGGCATATATGAAGCTACCAATATAACTAAATTTCTTGTTATAGTTTGTGCATCTACAGTAAGTTTTGAGAATATAAAAGGTATTAATAGTGTTGAAGACATCTGTACGAGTCCGACAACAGCCCCTGCTATAATAGAGCCATTCAATATCCATCTTGCTTTATTTTTAGCATCTTCAAGTTCGCCTCTTCCGAGAGTTCCTCCCACTACAACCATAGTAGAAACAAATACTCCCTGAAACACTAAATAAAATATATTAGCTATAGTAAAACCAGAAGCCATACCCGCAACAGTTTCAGCGCCTCCTCTGCTATTGTAGAGAGAAGTCATAAACATCTCACTAAGTCCCCAGCTTATTTCGCTTAAAAATATTAAACTTGACTTTTTTAGCATAGAATAAAATACACTAAGTTTTACTTTTAAAATTTCTCTTGTTCTCACATAAAACTTTTCTTTATGTAATTTTATGTATACGATGAATAAAATCATCTCTATTATTCTTGCAATCAATGTAGCAATAGCCGCACCAGTTTCTTCAAGTCTAGGAGCTCCAAAGTTGCCGTATATTAAAATATAATTTCCAATAGTATTACAAAAAGTAGCTATTACTGATATTATTAGCGGTATATGAGGCTTGCCTATTTCTCTGTAAGAAGTTCCTATTGCTCCAGAAATAGATATAGGTATAAATGTAAAAGCTATTATGCTCATATATTTAGTACTTGAGGCTAATATTGCTTCTTGCGATATATTGCCATTAGTCATTAAACGCATAAATATCTCTGGATTTACAAGCATTAATATCATATATATAGTGGAAATAGTAAAAGGAAGTATTACTTTAAATCTAAAAGCCTGCTGCATACCCTCTTTGTTGTCAGCCCCAGCATTTTGCGCCATATATATGCCGCCCGCACCATAACAAGTATTGAGTATTACTAAATATATAAAATTAAGCTGATTCGATACATTTACAGCCGCCATTTTTATATCACCCAATTCTGCCACCATGAAATTATCTATTAGCGACACCATTCCCATTATAAGCTGCTGAAGCATTACAGGTACAGCAATAGAAATGCATAATTTATAAAAGTTTAAATTGCCAAATAATTTATTTTTATTTAAATGATTACTGTTCATTTTTATATACTCAGGAAAATTATATGTATTTTTGATTTAAATATTATATATTATAGTTCGATTATTTGTCAATATATATATAATAAAATTAGTGTTTAGGAGCCACAGATATTGCACGTTTTTTAGTTTAAAAAAGCAGCTATTACTTATAATTAAATTAGCATAAATAAGTTAATAATTAAAAATATAATTAATATTTAAAATATTTTTAGTTTTATTAAATACATTTGCAAATAATAAAAAATATTATAATATTTAAACATCAATGGGGGATTAGGTTTTTAATGTATTTTTTTAAAAGGGTGTTTCTAATAATAGTTTTTGTTTTTATTTTAAGTTTTAATATATTTGCACAGAAAAATAGATTTGAAATATTATTAAATGTGCCTTTTGGAATGAGTATTGGTTTTTCAGATTCTAAGCTTATTAATAATCCTACTGTTTTAGCAATGAAAAGTTTCGTTGATTTTGAGATTGGAGCTTCTTTGCAATTTGGCTATATGTATTTAATATCTGATAGGATAGCTTTGAGTATATTGGCAGAGTTTGGATATAGTCATGATAGTTATTCTTATAGGTCTCAAGATTTAAAAACTACTTATTCTTATTATTTTGAAAATATTCTTGTAGGGGTTTTGCCTAAGTTTATTATTGATAATTTTTCTATTGGTTTTGGAATTGGTGTAAAGATGCCTACTATAGTTAATTATATAGAGAGAGTTGATAATAAAAATATTTACAATACAAGTTTATATTACAGCGAATCTGCTCCTATTACTTTTATTAAATTGGCTTTTGATTATTCATTTGTTATTAATAGATATATGAATATTAATCTTGGAAGCTATGTTCTTTATGATGTGTTTGTACGTGTAAATAACCCTCACTATCAATATCATAATATCAGTGCTCTTACTGTGGGTAT
>CAKVCJ010000073.1 GCA_934725655.1 uncultured Brachyspira sp. | reverse complement strand
ATATTTCTGTTTCATTAAACAATTTTAAAGCTTCAGAAGATTCTATTGAAATGAAAAATAATTATTTGATAGCATTTACTGATAAAATGGATTTATTTTAATAAAAAATATAATTTTTATGTAAAATATTGTATTTCGTAGTTATATGTAATTTGCAACAAATATATAATGTAGTATAATATACTTAATCTACAATTTTCAAGGAGAGACAAATGAAAAAGCTATTTATTTTTATCTGTATTACAATTTTATTTGTAGCAGCTTCATGTAACAGAGGTGAAGAAACTACAGGAAGAAAATTTGGATTTACTTGTATGAGATTAGATAACCCATTTTTTCTAACCATATCAGAAACTATGAAAGAAGAACTTGCTAAAAATGGTGACACTTTGATAGCATTAGATCCTCAGCAAGATCAAGCAAAACAAATATCTCAGGTGGAAGATATGATAGCTCAGGGAATAGAGTTAATATTTTTAAACCCTGTAGATTGGCAAGGTGTAAAACCAGCTTTAGATGCTTTAAAAGCAGCAAATATTCCTATAGTAAATTTTGATTCAGAAGTTTATGATTTATCATTAGTAGATTCATTAGTAAAATCAGATAATTACAGAGCTGGCTTTGTTTGCGGTCAAGATTTAGTAAAACGTATGCCTAATGGAGGTAAGTTAGCTATAATAGAATATGCAACTACAAAATCTGTTTTAGATAGAATTAATGGTTTTTATGATGGCTTGGGCGAATATAGCAATAAGTTCCAATTAGTATCAAGACAAGATGGTCAGGGTTCTATTCAAATTAGTCTTTCTATTGCTGAAAATATTCTTCAGGCAAATCCTGATTTGGATGTATTTTTTGGCGGAAATGACCCTATAGCTTTAGGTATAGTTGCTGCATTAAAATCAGCTAATAAAAGCGGTATTTTAGTTTATGGTGTAGATGGTTCACCTGAACTTAAAGCAGAAATAAAAGCAGGAACAGCTACAGGAACAGGAGCACAATCTCCTATTAATATAGCAAAAAGATCAGTAGAGGTAGCATATAAAATTCTTAATAATGAAGATTATGAAAAAAGTATTAATGTAGATACTCCTCTTATTGATATAAATAATGTAGATCAATATGGTGTAGATGGTTGGCAATAAATATTATTTTGTGAAGGCAATGTATAATTATTTTTTACATTGCCTTTTATAAGGAGATTATTTTGAGTAGATTAAAAGCAGTTGATATATGCAAAGAGTTTACTGGAGTAGTAGCCCTAAATAATTCTTCATTAGAAGTTGAAAAAGGCGAAGTTTTAGCATTACTTGGAGAAAATGGGGCTGGAAAATCTACTTTATCTAAAATTATATCTGGTGTTTATAAAGCTGATAGTGGTAAAATTTTTATAGATGGAGAAGAAGTTTTTATAAATTCTATAGTAGATGCTGAGAATCATGGAGTAAGTATAATACACCAAGAAATTGTATTAGTTCCTGAAATGAAAATATTTGAAAATATTTTTTTAGGCAGAGAAATTAGAAAATCTTATGGCATTGCAGATGATAAAAAAATGATATCAGAAACCCGTAAGTTTCTACAAAAATTTGAGTTTTATATATCTCCTGAAACTAAAATTAGCAAATTAAGTATAGCACAGCAACAAATGATAGAAATTATTAAGGCGGTATCATTTAATAGTAAAATCATTTTCATGGATGAACCTACAAGTTCTTTAACAGATAAAGAGGTAGAGTATTTATTTAAAATAATAAACGATTTAAGATCTCAGGATGTTAGCATAGTATATATTTCACATAAATTAGAAGAATTACTAGCTATAAGTGATAGAATAACTGTTATGAGAGACGGAAGTACAATAGGTACTGTAAAAACTCTTGATACAAATAAAGATGAATTAGTTTCTATGATGGTAGGAAGATCATTAGTAAATTATTATAAAAGAACTTTTAATAATTCTGCAAAAGATAAGATATTAGAAGTTAAATCCTTAAATGGTAAACCATATTTAAAAGACATAAATTTCAGTTTATTCAAAGGTGAAATATTGGGATTTGCAGGACTTGTTGGTGCTGGCAGAAGCGAACTTATGAAAATTATATTTGGAATAGATAAGAAGGAATCAGGTGAAATATATATAGATGGAAAATTAGCAACTATTAATGATGTTAATGATGCCATAGGTTATGGTATGGCTTTACTTCCTGAAAATAGAAAAGAAGAAGGTTTAATACTTGAAAATAATGTTGGATATAATATTACATTATGTATTTTAAAACAAATAATTCATTTTTTAAATGTTAACAGAAAAAAAGAAAATACAATTATTAAAGATTATATAAATTCTTTAATGATTAAAACCAGTTCAGCTAAAACTATTGTTAAATTTTTAAGCGGAGGAAATCAACAAAAGGTAGTTTTAGCAAAATGGTTGGCTACTTCACCTAGAATATTAATACTTGATGAACCTACAAGAGGAATAGATGTTGGAGCTAAATCAGAAATTTATGAAATAATGGATAAATTAGTTTCTGAAGGTATTTCTATAATATTGATTTCTTCTGAGTTACCAGAAGTTATAGGTATGTCGGATAGGATCATAGTTATGCATGATGGTGCTATAAAAGGTGTTGTAGATAGAGAGAATTTTTCACAAGAATCCATTATGTATTTGGCTACTTCTTAATTTTATTTATAAGGATATTGTATGAAAAAAAATATTAAATTGTTTGTTGAAAAATTATCGTATAATAAATTTTTAAGACCTTTTGTAGGATTTATTGTAACTAATTTTGGAATACTTTTGGGATTTATATTTTTGTGTATATTAATGTTTATACTTACTCCCAATTTTTTAAAAGTTAATAACATCTTAAATATATTAAGACAAGTTACAACTAATTTAAATCTTGCTTTGGGTATGACAATAGTTATTATTATTAATGGAATAGATTTATCAGTTGGATCTATAGTAGCTCTATCTGGAACATTGACTGGTATCTTACTGTCTTCTGCTGATATGTCATTACCGTTAGCTATTTTTATAGGTATTTTGGTTGGTACTGCATGCGGGTTATTTAATGGTATAGTTATAGTAAAAACAAAAATAGCACCATTTATAGTTACTTTGGGAATGTTAAATATTGCAAGAGGAATTGCTTATGTAGCTGCTGGCGGTCAGCCAGTAAGGGTAATGAATGAAAATTTTGATTTGATAGGTTCTGGATATTTAGGGTTTATACCATACCAAATTATATATACAGCAGTATTTGTTATTGTAATATCATTAATTTTAAGAAAAACTATATTAGGAAGACATATATATGCAGTAGGAGGCAACAGCACAGCGGCTAGATTTTCTGGTATTAAAATAGTAACAGTTACAATTTTTGCATATACTTTATCAGGATTTTTATCTGCTTTTTCAGGAGTAGTATTAGCTTCAAGAATGTTTTCAGGACAGCCTACTGTAGGACAAGGCTTTGAACTTGATGCTATAGCTGCTTGTGTATTGGGCGGTACAAGTATGAGAGGTGGAGTTGGTACTATAGGAGGTACAGTTATTGGGGCTTTAATAATAGGAGTTCTCAATAATGGATTAAACCTTCTTAATATAAATTCTTTTTGGCAGCTTATAGTGAAAGGTTTTGTTATATTGTTGGCAGTTTATATAGACTTAATGAAAAAAAGATAAAATATATAATAAATAAAAATTTACTAAAAATTCCCATCTATAATAAATGTGGGAATTTTTTATATACTTTATATACCTTTAACAAAGAGATACATTTTTTAACTTAAAATATTACCTTATATTTTATTCATATTTTACATATATAAAACTTAAATATTTGCACTTTTTGGTTATTTGACGAAGTCCGCACCGCGACCGAAGGAAGTGCCTGCGACTGAAAGAAGTACCTTTAGGTATGGGTGCGTAGCGGCGGGAAAAAGAACAATAAATAAATTGATAAAGTTTAAAATTTTAATATATAATAATTAATTCCTACTTCTGAAAAATGAGTTGTATTTGTCTTTTTCTTTCATTATCATGTTTGATAAAAATGTGCTGTTTGAATATTCGTAATATTGCTTATTGGGTTTGTAATCAAAGTTAAAATAATTTTTTGATATTATAGAAGAGTTATAATAAATGCTTGATGTAATATTATTTTGATAAAGAAATAAATTGTTATATATACTTTTAAAACAGCTTTGAAAATAGTTATTAAAATATAAATTGTTATTAAAATTATTTGTATAGTAGTTATTTAGCGGAAATAAAAAAGTATTATACGAGTATGATGTAGCGCTGTAAAATATAAGTACTAATAAAATTTTTTTCATAATAAAAAACCTAATTAAATTATATCTTTATAATTAAATATATCAACTATAAAAAAAGGAGTATATTAAATGCAAAAAAATACTTTTAAATGCAAAGAGTTTTTTAATAGATACATTGTAGAAGAGACTATTTATAAAGAGGCTGATAATAATGAGCTTATGCCGATTAAAATATATAGCCGTTCTACTTTGGGAGAAAAATTTAATGATGAAGACATTATAACAATTAATAGACCAACTTTTAGAGAGAATCTTGATTATGTGAAGGCTAAAGAAAATAACAACACAGATGATGATATATTTATTTGGCTTGATGTGAGGATTAATGATGAATTAGCCACAAACTTACTTGATAAATGGAGCACAAAAGATATTAATGAGTTTGCTCAGGTGATAAAAAGTTTTTTGTTAGAGAGGCGAGCTTTATAAAGATAAGTTCTATAGAGCAAGCCGAAATTAATAATTTGGTTAGTTATGCTTTTAATAATAGAGATATAAAAACAAATGATTTTTGTTATTTAGAAGATGGAATTTTGAGTTTGTATACTGCTTTTAATTTTTGGGGAAAGATAATAGTTGAGGCTTGGTATCAGATAATAAGCGATAGATATGTTTTAACTAAATATGATGAAGATGATTATTTGAGGCTTGGGCTTAATTATGCTATTTATAAGTTTAAGAGTTTGATTCGTGAAAAGAGATGATATTGACATTAATAAAATATTATGTAAACTTTAACTCTGTGTATAAAAAATTATTCAGGAATTAAAGTTATGATAAAAGTTAGGTTTGAAGAATTAAAAGAAGCAGTAATAAAAAAATTGATGTTAGCAGATGTTAGTGAATGTGATGCTGAGATTGTTGCTGATGTTTTGTGTTATGCTGATGCGAGGGGTATTCATTCTCATGGTGCTTTGAGGCTTGAGCATTATATAAACAGAATAAAATCTGGAGGTATCAATTTAAAATCTAATTTTAATATAGAAACAAAAAAACCTTCATTTGCATTAATGGATGCAGACGGAGGTTTTGGTCATATTGCTATGAAAAAAGCTGCAAAATGGGCAATAGAGACTGCAGACAAACAAGGAATAGCTGTAATAGGTATAAAAAATAATAGTCATTGCGGTGCATTGTCATACTACAACAAAATGGCAATAGATAAAAAAAAGGTATCGCTTATAATGGCAAATACAGACCCTGGAGTTATACCATATGGAGGCAAGAGAGCTTTTTTCGGCACTAATCCTATAAGTTACGGTTTTCCTGCTAAAAAAGATTTTTTACTTGGAGATATGGCTACGAGTGAGGTTGCTTTAGGCAAAATATTTACAGCCCGTGATAACAATGAAAAAGTTCCTATTAATTGGGGTGTTGATGAAAATGGAAATTCTACAGATGACCCTAAAAAAATCAAATATGTTACTCCTTTTGGAGGAGCTAAGGGTTATGTTATTATGACTATGATAGAGGCTTTTACTGGGCTTTTAATTGGAAATGTTTATTGTAATAATTTAGTTAAGATGTACGGAGATATGGATAAAAAAAGAAATCTTTCAACATTTATGCTTATAGTTGATCCTTTTGTTTATAATGATGATTATTTAGATACTGTTCAGTCATTTATAGATGATATAAGAAAAGAGCCTCCATTAGATAAAAACAAACCTATAACAATACCAGGCGAGAGAAAAGAATATTGTTATAGAGATTATTTAAAAAACGGCATACCTTTATCTGAGAAAGTTTATAAATATGTTTTTGGAGATTGATTGTAGAACTTTATAATAATGTAGTCATTGTGTAATTTTGTATTTTATAAAAATATTTTTTAACTTTTCTGTTTATGCTTCGCAAATAGCTACATTTTTAGCTCAAATTTATTATAGTTATTTTACATTTGATATATATTTTCAGAATATAAACCCAAAATATTGCGGGAAAAAGAACAACAAAAAATAAAAAACTTTACTAAAAATTATTTCTCAGAAGCTAATTTTATAACGGTTGCAGGAAGTATTTTATGTTCCTCTACCAATACCCTTTTTTGAAGTATCTCAGGAGTATCATCTTCTAATACATTTACTTTGTTTTGCATTATGATGTCGCCTCCGTCTACCATCTCTGTCACATAATGAACAGTGCATCCTGATTCTTTTTCTTTGTTTTTTATAACAGCTTCGTGAACTTTTAATCCATACATTCCTTTACCGCCATATTTAGGCAAAAGCGATGGGTGAATATTTATTATTTTGTTTTCCCATTTAGATATGAAATTGCTGTCTACTATAGATAAATAACCTGCAAGAACTATCAAATCAATATCATATTTTTTAAGCTCTTCATCTATTTTTTGAGATAACTTTTCTTTATATTCTTTTCTGTCTATTAAAACTGCATCTATATTTGCATTTTTAGCAATGTTCAGTCCTCCGCAATCTCTATCAGCAATTACTATATTTATTTTATAATAGTCTTTTTGATTATCTATTAATGATTTTAAATTGCTTCCGCCTCCGGAAATTAATACAGCTATATTAAACATATTCCGTTACTATCTCCATTATTTTTTTCTATATGTCCAATTTCATAAACAGTTTCTTTCATTTCTTTTAATTCATTTATAATTCCGTCTTTTTCATTCTTATCAACAATAATTACAAAACCAATACCCATATTAAAAGTATTATACATCTCTTCTTCTTTTATATTTCCAAGATACTGAATATACTTAAATATTTCAGGCGTATTGAAGCTATTTTTATTTATTACAGCCTTATAATCTTTTTTGAAAGCTCTCGGTACATTTTCTATTAATCCCCCACCTGTAATATGAGCCATACCTTTAATATTATATTTTTCTAATAATTTAAGAATCGTTTTTACATAAATTCTTGTAGGAGTAAGCAGCACTTCTCCAATTTTTTTATCTTCAAAAGTAGCATTATAATCTCTTACCAATTTTCTTATAAGAGAAAAACCATTACTATGAAAACCAGAAGAAGCTATACCTAATATAACATCATCTTCTTTAACTTTACTTCCGTCTATAATTTTATCTTTTTCAACAACACCCACACAAAAGCCAGCAATATCATAATCGCCTTCTTTGTAAAAACCAGGCATCTCAGCAGTTTCACCGCCAATCAAAGCAGCTCCCGCCTCATAACAGCCATCAGCTATACCTTTTACTATAAGAGCAGCGGTTTCGCTGTTAAGTTTTCCGCAGGCAAGATAATCCAAAAAGAAAATAGGCTTAGCACCATGACAAAGCACATCATTAACGCACATAGCTACAGCATCAATTCCAACAGTATCATATTTTTTTATGGAGAATGCAATCTCTAATTTAGTACCCACTCCGTCAGTTCCAGATACCAAAACAGGGTTATTGTATTTACCAAGTTCATACATAGCCCCAAAACTGCCGATATTGTTTAATACATTATTATTCATAGTTTTTGCAACTACTTCTTTCATAAGAGATACAGCTTTATAGCCTTCTTCTCTGCTTACACCGCTTTCTTCATAAGAGACAGACATAAAATTCATTCCTTTTTTATTATAGGAGTTAAGATGCCTTTAAGTATAACAAAAAATATTTTATAGTACAAGCATAATTTTTTATTTATTTAATATTGTTTTAATTTTTTAGTTTATAATTTTTTAGTTTATAATTTAGATAAGAAATGTTTAAAAGTTTAATGATTTATTTTACATATTAAAGAAAGGAATAATTTTCCGCAGCCATTATCGTAATTTTTTTTGAAAAAATTAGTATTTACTTTTTTTAAAAATATATTATAATATATTTAATATTATGTTATTATTTTGTAGGGGATGACTAAATAATATATCAAAACATAATAAATTTGTAAATTATAATTTTTTAATGACTATTCATGGAGGGTAGTAACTATGATTATCAACAATAATGTTTCTGCATTAAATG
>CAKVCJ010000072.1 GCA_934725655.1 uncultured Brachyspira sp. | reverse complement strand
TATGATACGCCTATGATATACTTTAAGAAATTAAGGAATTCCTAACTGCAATATGTTTGGAACCTGTGCAATAATTTATATTGACTTTATCTATTATAATTATTTATTTTTATTATTAATAAGATATTCTCTCACCGCTTTAACAAAACCATTATTATCATTAGAATCAGCTATATATTTAGCTATTCTTTTTAATTTTTCATGGGCATTTGCCATAGCAAAACTATATTCAGCATTTTGAAGCATAATATAATCATTTAAATAATCTCCAAATGCCATAGTTTCATTTTTAGAAATATTAAATTTCTGCTGTATTTTTTGCAAAGCATATCCTTTATCTGTATCCATCCTCATTATATCTATCCACTTTTTTTGAGCTATTAATATTTTAAATTGGGCTTCAATGTTTTTTAAATATGGATATATATTTTTTTCAGCATCTATATGATGATATAAAGCAAATTTAAATATTTTATCATCTATATCATCAAAATTATCTACTATCTCATATTTCTTTAAAAAATCCTTAGACTCTTCAAAAAAACTTTCTTCTTTAACATTAGTATATGCTGTCTTTTTACCATAAACTACCAATTTAACATCAGGTATTTGTTTTATAATATCTAATAATAAATCAACCTCATTCTTATTTAAAGTATTAGAAAGTATTTCATTATCATTAAATATTACATAAGCTCCATTTTCAGCAATAAAAATAATTTCATCTTTGATACTTTCAAATTTATCTTTTATACTAAAATACTGCCTCCCGCTAGCCACAGAAAAAATAATATTTCTTTTTTTTATTTCTTTATAAAGCTCCCAAAATTCATTATTAATATTTGAACTATTATCTAATAATGTACCGTCCATATCAGTTATTATTAACTTTATCATTCTGAGCCTTTACCAATTTAGAATATCTCATTTTAGTCATTATTATACCAATAACATATAAAACTAATATAACTATAAATCCAACAACATCTTTAGAAATCATAGAATTTTGGAAAATAGAAGTTACTATATATGTAATAGGAGAGCCGCCTTGGTCTAAAGATGCTACTTCTATAGTATTTTGTATGCCAGCATTTTGAGCTAATATAGTATGATATTCTATAGTTCTGTTTGCTATCCAAATAGTAATATACATAATAATACTTCCAGAAATAATAGTTCTAAACATATTTCCTTTATGTATTCCTACAGCCATTGCTACAAAGAAACCTATAGTAGCTAAATCGCCAAAAGGAAGAATTCTATTTCCAGGAACTATTAATGCTATTAATAATGATAGAGGTATAAATATCAAACTAGCAGATACAACAGAAGGCTCACCTAATAATAAAGCAGGGTCTAATCCAATTAAAAAATCCTGACCTTTAAATTTATCAGATAATTTTTTTCTAGCAACTTCAGATATAGGTGCTAAACCTTCCATAATAGGTTTAACTACTTTAGGCATTAAATACATAACAGATGCCATTTCAACACCCAATTGCAATACTTTTTTCACATCATATTTTGCCAAAAAACCTATTATTATACCAAGAACAAGTCCTATAATAACAGGCTGTCCAAGAACTCCAAATCTTTTTTCTAAATCTTGAGAATTAAAATGTATCTTATTAAGTACAGGAATTCTATCTATAACAGCATCAACTATTACAGCAAAAGGAGCACAATAAGCAGAAGTTCCATGCGGTACAGCTATACCCTCTAATTCAAAATAATTAGCAGTATCATAAGAGAACCAATCTCCAAATTTATACGCTATTACAGCATGTATTACAACACCAGCTATTCCAAGCCAATAATTATCAGTAGCAATATACAATATAGCACCAGTAAATGTCATATGCCATATATTCCAAATATCAACATTAACAACTCTTGTCATTCTTGTAACAAGCATAAGAATATTAACACCAACTGCTACAGGTATAGCTACAAGTGCGATACTAGAAGCCCAAGTCATAGGTGAAGAACCAGGCCATCCTATATCAACTACATCCAATGATAAATTAAAATTTTCTGTCATAGCAGTAGCTGCTGGGCCCAAACTTTTTTGCATAAGACCTATTATTAATGATATACCAACAAAACCTATACCTATATTGATAGATGTTGCAAATGATTTAGATGGCTTTAATCCTAAAATAACACCAAATAAAAATATAACTAACGGAAGCATTACTGTAGGACCTAAATCTAATATATACTTAATAACATTCATAATAATCTCTCCTTTTTTTTATTTATTTATATTGATAAATAATTTTTTATTATCTCTTTTATCTCTTTTGGATTTTTGGCATTATATATATCATTCAAAAGAGATTCATTTTGTATAAGATTAGAAACTTGAACTAAAAAATCTATATGAGAATCATGATCTTTGATTATAATACCAAATATTATTTTAGCTTTTAAATTTCTATCTTCTTCAGCATCTTCAAATTCAATACCATATTTAGAAGTTACTATAAATATAGTATTCACTTTAGCATATTTAGCATCCACATGAGGAATGGCTACAGGATATGCTGGAGTATATATGCCTGTAGGATACTCTTTTTCTCTCTCTTTTATAGCCTCAATATATTGATTATCAACATAATTTTTTTCTATTAGTATGTTTCCTATTTTCTCAAATAAAGAATTCTGATTAGGAAGTTCCAAATCTTTAAAAAATATCTCTTCATCCAAAATAAAATCTTTTATCATATTAATTTTCCAATTTTAAAATTTTAGTTATTTTCTCTTCTAATTCCTCTATACCTATTCCAGAAACAAAAGGCATCCCATGCAAAAGCGGAACATTATATTCTTTTTTTACTTTAGAAGTTGTAACTATTAAATCAACATTATTTAAAAAAGAATCTATTTCGCTAATCCTGCATTGTACTATTTCTACAGGAACATTAATTTTATTACATAGTTCTTTTATTTTTTCTCCCGCAATGGTAGATGTTGCAATAGCACCTCCGCAAGCTACGATTACTCTTTTCATTTTTCACTCCTATTTTTTAGAAAATCTTATATATTAATAATAGTTGAAAAAAAAAATTAAAAAAGTTGTTACTTTTTCAATTTTTTTGAAATATTTTCACCCTAAATAATATTTAATTTTTTTTTATTGCAGATAAAGCTTCCAAAAATTCTTTCTTATCCTCAATGCCATGAATACTCTTTTCTAAATCATATTCATCTATCATATTTTTCAAATCCAATAAAGAACTCCTATGATTCTTCCCATCTGAACTGGCTAAGAGTATTACATTTTCTATATTTACATAATTATTATCATCATATTTAATTTTAAAAGGATTTTTAAGTTTAACAAAACTGTACCCTGTTTTATTAACACTTTTAAAATCATTAGAATGCGGAAGTATGGTATTTTTTCCTATAATCATATATAGTCCTTGTTCATGAAAAGTTTCTATACAATTTTCTATATATTGATATTTTATATAATCTAACTTCATTAAAATATTTCCAGCTATCTTTATAGCTTCTTCCAAACTATCAACGCTTTCTATTATTTCTAAATTATCAAATCCTATAAAATCTATAAAATGCTCATCTCTATTTTCAAATTGAAATCCTAACAATGCCGATATGTCTTTTTTTAATTTATTTATATCTCGAATATCACAATTATCATATATTATATTCATAAGTGAACTATAATAATTGCTGACTTTAAAATCTTTTAAGCCATGCTTTTTTAACAAATCTATATCATCTGATAAAAGCAAAGGACTTCTTATTTTGATAATGGGTATAGATATATCTTCTATCTTTTCAATATTAACTGTAGTAATAATCATATCTATTTTTTCAGATAATATTTTTTCTCTTGTTAGTTTATTACTTGGAAGTGTTTCTACTATTGAAATATTAAACTTATCTTTAATTCTTGCCTCTAATATTTTAGAAACCCCATATCCAAAACTGCAAACTATAATCACTCGAGGTATGATATTAGATACATATTTCTTTAATGATAAATTAAAAAAAATACATAAATAACTAAGTTCATCATCATCAACTTTACATTTTATAAACTCTTCCAATATGTATATATTATTTTTTAAAGCATTAAATACTATATAAGATTCTTTTATAATTTCTTTAGTAATACTATTTTCTAATTTTATCCCCTTTCTTATTCTATATATCATAGGCTTTATATGATTAAGTATGCTTTCAAATAATTCAGTATCTTGCAAAAAATTTATATTTAAATATTTGCCCACCTCTTCTATTATTTTGTATATTATAGATTCTATATGTATCCAATTCTCATAGAATGAATATTTAAAATTATAAGAATGACTGCCTAATAAATATTCTGTAAGATTTAAAAATTCTGCCAAATTGTCATCTAATTTAAATATATCATTAAACTCAGGCAATAATTTTTTTATAATTTTATATTCTTCTGTATTCTTGAGAAATTCAACATTTTTTATATTTTTTATACTAATATGATTATCCTTTGAACGGATTAAAATTATAGCTACAGTATACTTTATAATGCTATAAGCATCATCAGACATAGTTATATTTAATTCACTTGAAATATTATTTAATAAATTTTCTATTTCATCAAAATTAATATCAATAAAATAATTATCAATTAAATTATTGATGATTCTATCTTTTAAAATAAGATTAGATGATAATATTTTATATTTTACTATATTTTGAATCATATAGTTTCTAATAATCTCTTCAATTGATTTTAAAGCAGTAAAAAATTTTCTATTAATTATCTTTATATTTAACTTATCAAATCTATTTCTTAATTCTTTCCAATCTTTTTTAGCAGTAGATTCGCTTATATTTAAAAAAGTTTGATATTCTTCTAGTTTAAATTTTTTTTTACCAAACAAGAGTATATTAGATAATATTTCTAATCTCTCATCTTGTGTAATAGGATAGGCATTAAATTTAGAAAAGTTTATTTTATCCAACAAAGATAAATCCCCAACTATTGAAACTATATTCTTTCTCAGCACTATTTCCACATTAATATTTTCATATTTTAGAGAATCATTTATTTCTTTTATTTTATATCTAATAGTTCTCTCAGATACATTCATCAATTCTGATAATTCTTCTAAACTTCTTGATTTTATTGATAGTTCTTTAAGTATATTTTCTTCTTTTAATCCTATCATGATAATAATCCTAGAAAATTATATATTAAAATTCTATAACTATCTTACCATCTATTTTTTTATTACCAAGTTCTTCTACCGCCTTAGGAAAATCATCTATTTTACACATTCTAGCTATCAAACTATCTATCTGTATTTTTTTCTCAGCAAATAAAGAGCTAGCCATATTCCATTCTTCCCCAGGGAATATATTAGAATAATTCATCCAAGAACCAACTATAGTTAGCTCTTTTCTGTTAATATTTTCAAATTCTCCAGGAGTATACTCTACATTGCCATGCGGTGTTCCTATAAATAAAACAGTAGCCTTATTACCCGCAACTTCAAAAGCCTTTTTAAAATTAGAAGGTACCCCTGAAGTTTCTATCACTAAATCATAATCTTGTAATTTTTCTGTATCTTTTTGAGCATTATAAATTTTAGTAGCGCCAAGCTTCAAAGAATATGATAATTTTTCTTCACTAATATCAATAGCAGTTACTTCTTTTTGTATAGAAGATTTCACGCATTGCAATACAAGCTGTCCTATAGTACCCATACCAAATATAGCTATGTTTTTATTAACAGGATAATTTATAAGTCCTAATCCATGCAATGCTACAGTTAATGGTTCAAAGAAAGCGCCCTCTTTCAAGCTAACATTATCAGATAATTTAACAACATTAATTGCTCTTACTGCAATATATTCAGCCCAAGCCCCCTGTTTCCTAGAGCCTATAAAAGAATAATGCTTACATTGAGAAAAATGACCCATAATACAATCTCTGCATTTCATACAAGGCTCTAAAGGCGCCACAGCAACCCTATCGCCAACCTTTATATTTTCAACCTTTTCTCCAACCTTAGACACTATTCCAGAAAACTCATGTCCTAAAACTATAGGATAAAATCTAGCCCCATCTTTAAACAATCTT
Organism: uncultured Brachyspira sp.; assembly: GCA_934725655.1. Lineage (GTDB taxonomy): Bacteria > Spirochaetota > Brachyspiria > Brachyspirales > Brachyspiraceae > Brachyspira. The sequence continues at coordinate 2,201 of CAKVCJ010000072.1, read as the reverse complement.
GGTATATCTGAACCGCATACTCCAGAATATTTTATTTCTATTAATACCTCATCTTCTTTTATTTCTGGTATTGGTATATCTTTAATTATAATAGTATTATTTTTTTCTAACACAGCTGCCTTCATATTATTCTCCTTTTATATTAAAAAATATATATTTATATGTAGTATATTAAAAATATATAAAATAAAAAAGTTTCATTTAGTTCATTTTTTTTGAAATATTTTGAACTAAAAAAATAACTATTAATATGTTATTATCCAAACATCATTTTAATTACAAAAATTATTGGATTTTTATATGATATTAACAATTACATTAAACCCATCTATAGATATTAGATATAATTTAGACAATTTTGTTTTAGGAAATGTCAACAGGGTATTAGAATATGAAAAAACTGCAGGCGGTAAAGGACTTAATGTTTCTCGTGTAATTAAAAAATTAGGAGTAAATGTTTTAGCGACTGGATTATTAGGCGGAAAAATTGGTGAAGATTTGAAACATAAATTAGATATTATTGGCATAGAAAATGATTTTGAACAAATCGGCGGAGAAACAAGAAATTGTATTAATGTACTTCACAACAATATGAGTACAGAGATATTAGAATCAGGCCCTACTATAACATCAGATGAATGGAATAATTTTAAAAATAAATTTTTAAGTCTAATTAATAAATATAAATACATAACTGCTTCTGGAAGCATACCTTCAGGATTATCTAATGAGAGTTATAGTGAATTGATAGAAATAGCAAATAATAATGCGGCAAAATTCTTTTTAGATACAAGCGGAAATGCTTTAAAACATAGCTTAAATAGCAAACCTTATTTTATAAAACCTAACTTAGAAGAATTAGAAAAATTAACTAATAAAACTCTTAATAATTTAGATGATATTATTTATGAGGCAGAAAAACTTCATAATAATGGAGTTTCTATAGTAGCAGTTACACTTGGAAAAGACGGCTCTATATTAATATCTGAACAAGGAATATTAATAGCTAAGATTCCTACTGTAAAAGTATTGAATACTGTAGGATGCGGAGATTCATTTGTGGCAGGATTTGCTAGCGGAATTTATAAGAATATGGATATTATAGATGCTTTTAAGCTTGCAATTTCATGCAGTATATCTAATGCATTGCTTGAAGGTACAGGAAATATAGATATTAATATAGTTAATAAACTTATTAATGAAATAGAAATAGTACAAAAATAATAATTTTAATTAGTATATATAGAAGTTGATATACAATAAAAAAGTAAATGATAATATAAAATTTAAGAAAGACATCAAAATGAGACATTAGTTTTTCTAATTTCTATATAAAAATTAGAACCATCTTCATAAAATTATATCATATAATATACAGTGCAATACAAATATCAAACATATTGTGATATATAGTTTTTATTTTGTATAAAACCCTTGTATATATGCGTTAAATATTGTATAATATTTCCAAAATAAAATTAGGAGGATTTCATGAACGGAAGTATCATAGAAGCCTTACAAATAATGCTTATAGGTATGGGTGTAGTAGTACTCTTTTTGATAATATTGGTTTGTGTAATGAAGCTAGTAAGTGCTGTTGTAGCACAAGTAGATAAAATCATGCCTCAAAAAGAGGGAGAACAAACTGCATTACCTGCTCAATCTGTGAGTAATGACAAAATGGTTGCTATAGCTATAGCTTTAGCACATGTTCATAGTAATAAAAAGTAATGGACAAGTATAAGGAGAAAATAATATGGCAAAAAAAGAAGTAAAATTTATGGTAACAGCATTTAGAGACGGATTTCAATCTGTCTACGGTGCTAGAGTATTATCTAAAGACTTTATGCCGGCTGTAGAAGCATTTGTGAAAGCTGGTGTTAAATATTTTGAATCTGGTGGCGGTGCAACTTTTCAAAGTGCATTCTTTTACAACAATGAAAACGCTTTTGATGTAATGGATACTTTCAGAAAAACTGTCGGTCCTGATGTTAATTTACAAACTTTGGCAAGAGGAGTTAATGTTGTTGGTTTGGAATCTCAGCCTAGAGATATGATTAAACTTCATGCTCAATTATTTAAAAAACACGGTATCACTACTATTAGAAACTTTGATGCTTTAAATGATGTAAACAACTTAATTTACAGCGGTCAATGTATTAAAGAAGCAGGTTTAAAACACCAAGTATGTGTTACTATGA
>CAKVCJ010000071.1 GCA_934725655.1 uncultured Brachyspira sp. | reverse complement strand
ACCCTTCTACTATAAGTTTTTTTTGATTTTTATCAAGTTCTTTTTTTATAGAATAAAGTATTTGTAAGCCAGCTAAATCTAAATGACTGCCCTCTGGAAATTTTATTGTTGTGTCTTCATTATAATTAGCTGCCTTTATTACATTCTTAAAATATTTGCTCATAGTCCTTATATTAAGATTTTCGTCTATTTCTATAACAGACATAAATACCTCCTAAAATAATGTAAAATCCCCACTATCCGAACCCTCTTCTATGTTAATATCGACATTTAATGTCTCATCTCCAGATAAAATACTGTTCGCTATGGTTCTTTCTTTCTTTATAGTATAATAATTTACTATTTCCATGTACTTATCACTTTCTATCTTCCAATTCTCTATATTCAAAGTTTTGTAATATTCATTTTTTTTATTTCTTATAATGTCACGCATCTTATTAAATACTTCCATTATCTCATTAATCTTTGTTAAAAGAGAGGTTAAGGAACTTAAATCTATTAGAGTTTTTTCTATTAAATTAAATAACTCTTTAGCATGCGTATCTAAACCTTTTATATTATCTTCTATAATCGATTTAGATTCTTCTAAACGTTTGTAAATATTATCCATCATAGATTCTATATATAAATTTTCTATAGACTGCTGATTAATATTAAATTTAAACTTATTAATAGCACTAAATATCGTAGTCTTTATATTTTCAAACTTCTCCAAACAAACATCCACAGTATCTGTAATATTTGTAGCTATAGATTCCACACTAACCATAGAAAATGTTTGTGAATCACTAAATATATTGCTGTTCTTCTCTAATTCTATTTTAGCTAAGAAGTTAATAGAGTTAAAAGCCTTGGCAATATTTTTAGTTTCCAAAAACATATTCTCAAGCTCTTCTATAGAATCTATTATACCTGCATTATTATCTGATATTCTATGCTTACTGCTTAAAAATAATTTGAAATTATCCAAATAAAGCTTAATAAAACCTAAATATTCATTAAATATAGAATCTGATACGCTAAAAGGAAACTCTGATTTACCTGATTGAGCACCTATCATATATTCAACTATTGTGTTTCTATCTGATGATATATCGAGTAAGCTTTCTTTAAGCCCTTTTAAGCTATCATTTATGCGGGCATTATTATCTAATATCTCTTTATGTATAGATTTAAAATTCTCTATTATTAAACTTAAAACTACATCATCAAAAGTAAGCAAATCTAATAATTTATGCTCTAAAGATTCATTATTTTCTAATTCTGAAGCATTATTTATAGCAACCACTTCCTTTCCATAACTATCTATAAACTTTCTATTCTCTTCTACAATATGTTTTATAGACTCTATTATATGCTCTGTCTGCTGCCTAATAATATCTTCTTGCGGAAGTATCATCATCACTTCAAATATATAATCATAACTATTATCTACCCTTGATATTATATCAGAAATCATATTAGAAAAAGTAGCAAAAGAATTAACCATATTGTTATGCTCTTTATCTAATTGCTCTCTCATTATATTGAAGCTTCTTCTTTGCATCTCATTAGTCTTTAATATCTCATCTTTAAACCTATCAAACTGTACAAATAATTCCTTACCTATCCTGTTCATCTGGTCAGCTTGTTCATTGGAAGTCTCCGACATTTTTATGATGTTTTTTGATATTTCTCCAAAAGCCTTACCGCCTGAACCATACTTTGAAGCTATAATGATAGCATTAAGAGAATAAACTTTTATCTGGTCTGCTAATTTCCTTATCTCTTCTATAGAATCCATTACATTACTAATAATATTAACATCTTCAATAATAGAGTTTGATAAAACATCATCTTGATTAATTAATGCCTGCATTCTATCAAAAGATTTAAAAAAGTCTTCTTGGTTTTCTTGGAAGTCATTAGAAAAGTTTTTTTTAGTATCTTTTTCTGTAAAATAACTTAAAAGAGAGATAGATTTCTCATTTTCATTTTTCATTTCTTGTTCTATTAATGGGAATTTCTCTCCTATAAAGCTATAAACTCTGCCGAATTCTGTTAAGAAATTTTGTATATCTTTTACAGTAGCTTCTAAGATTGCAGAATAATCAAGAATATTCTCATTAACATTACCATAAACTGTAGTGCTGTCCAACACTTATATTATATCCCCATTTTAAAGTATATTAAAAATATAACATTTATTACTGCTTTTTGCAAGCAAATTATTAATTTACATACTATCTATTTATATCGACTTTAATCTTTTAATATTTTAATAATTTAATAATTAAAAAGAAGTTTTTTACCGACAATAAAAAAATTATAATTAATTTTATGCATTATAAAAAAAGGATAAAAATGCTAAAATATATAATAACATCATTATTTATATTAAACATATCGCTATTTTCAGCAAACTTTTTAGACGAACAAAAAAGATATCCTCGGGTAAGAAAAGCAATAGAAGATAAAGAGATAATAATTAAACAAAATCTGCAAAATAACAATATATCTATAAATAAATTAAATATAATAATTATAGCATATAAAGAAGAATCTATATTAGAAATATATGCTAAAAACAATACTGATAAAACTTATAAAAAAATAGCACAGTATAATATAGCATCAAAATCTGGTGTATTAGGACCAAAAAGGATGGAAGGAGACTTGCAAGTTCCAGAAGGTTTTTATTATATAGATAGATTTAATCCAGCAAGCAGTTATTATTTGTCATTAGGAATTAACTACCCTAATAAATCTGATAAAATAAAAGGCAAAAGAAACAAATTAGGAGGAGATATATTTATACATGGCTCTGATGTTACTATAGGATGCATACCTATGACAGATGATAAAATAAAAGAAATTTATTTATATGCTGTATATTCTAAAGATAATGGGCAATCAAAAATTCCTGTATATATATTTCCATTCAAAATGACAGAAGAAAATATAAAAAACAGAAGAGAATCAGAGCAGTTAATGAACTTTTGGAAAAATATAAAAGTAGGATATGATGTATTTATGGATAGCAAAAAAGAAATAATATATAAAATAAACGAAAATGGAAATTATGAATATTGAAAAACAATATAAATCTTATATAATAAAAAATCATTAATTAAAAATATTTAATGATACTGGAAAAATAAAAAAATGATATATTTATCAAAAAAAATAGATGATGTTTCTTTTATAAACACATACCGCATTTGGGCTAATTATTTTGTTATAGCTGTATTGTTAAATTATGTATTTTTTAGAGTTTTTATAATTAAAAGTGAATCTATATTTTATATGCTTTCTTATATACTTAATTATGCTATTTTAATTACTTTTTTTTTGCTGCTTTTTTATAAATTTTATAATTATATGTTTGATTCTCAAATTTTATATTCTATAATTGGGATAATATTTCTTATTACAGGTACATTAAAACTCTATATAACGCACATCAATGCATATAATATTATAGAGCTGCTTTTTTTTATTTCTACTTTAATACTTACTCTCTATATACTTCTTCCAATAATAATTAAAAAAGACATATACGAAATAACAAGAGGGGTTTATATTTTTCTATTAGTAAGCTTAGTGTCATCTAATCTAAATTATATGATAATATCAATTAATAAATTATTAGATTTTGATTTTCTGCATTATTTTTCATCATATTTATGTGTGTATTTGTCTAAGGTGTCTTCTATATCTTTTATAATATTGATGACAGCGTATATAATGATATTTATGAATGAGATAATAATAAAAAATGTCAATGCAATTTTTGCATTATTAATATTTATTATTATATCATCAGCAGCATTTTTATTTGGAGACAGTTTTTTATTTTTTACAATTTCTTTATATAATGCCCTAAATGTAGGAATATATCTTCCAACATTAATATATATGATTATAATAATTTTATTTTTAATAACTTTATTTAGTTCTTTTACAGCATCGCTGCTTTTAAAAAAATATTATCCAGAACTTATAGCTTTTAGTCTGCTTATTTTATCCGGTCTTGATATGAATAACTTTTCTTTAAGGTTAATATCAATGTTTTCAATAATAGAGCTTTCGAATTTAATTAATAAAAACGATGAAATTAAATGAAAAACTATGCTTTATTTAGATTCATAGCCTGCTGTAAAACATCTTTTAAAAATACTGAAGCTTTAGCATTATCTAAATTATTATTATTAAACTCTAATATTATATATGTAATATTATCTACTTGTAATTTAAATATTTTATCTTCAGAGTTTGGTTCTCCTACTTTAATCATTCCATTATAAACCATCCAGCCTTTCAAAGTTACATACGCATAACCATTGTTTTTTAAATCAATATTCAAAACAAAATATGGGCTTTTAGATTTATATACCCCAACTCTATCTTTTAATGTAATTTCATTTTTTATTTCTTCTTTTTTATGATTTACCGCAGTATTATCAGCTATATTATTATTAACACTTTTGCAGGAGATAATTAAACTAATAATAATAACAGAAACAATGATTTTTTTCACCAATATTTTCCTTTAACTTGTACTTTAATTTTGATTTATTTTGATTTTATTTAAAAAGCATTATAACAAAATAAAATCAAAAATCAATCATTATATATTTATAAAATCAATTCAAATATTAAAAATATTTTTACGGAATTAAGAACTTTTTTGTATATTATAATATATATATCTAAAAAGTTTTAGTAATCAAAAAAACTATTGAAATAAAGATATATATATGCTATACTAAAAGTAATGTAATTAATATTTGATGTTTAAGAGGAAAATTATATGGCTACTACTCCTATAAAATTTATGGATGTTAGATTCATAAATCCTTTCATAGTATCTCTGGTTTCTATATTTAAAGAAATGGCTGGTATTCCTATGGAAAAAGGAACTTTAGTAAAAGGACAAGGGCGTAAACTATTTTCAGGTTATGGCGTTGCTATAGGAATAGTTGGAGATGTTAATGGGCAGGTTTTATATGAATTCCCAGAAAATTTTTCTCAGCTTCTAACTGAAAGCCTTACAGATAAAAAAAGAAGTGATTATGACTCTGAAGATGAGTTTGAAGATATGATGAGAAGTGTTATAAATGAAATGGGTAATACTATAAGCGGACTTGCTATTACTAAATTATCAGAAGAGGGTATAAGCTGCGATATTACTCCTCCTATACTATATTATGGAAAAGAAATTCAAATTATCCCAAAAAACTTGCAAACTATTATAATACCTTTTCAATCTAATATTGGTTTCGTTAGCGTTAATATAGCTATGGACGCTTAAATATTATATAATTGCTGTATGAAAAATATTGTTATATTATTCTTTTTTATAACTCTAATATCATGTAGTAGCAGTAAAAAGATTATATCAAATAAAGAAAACAATACTATAGAAATACATAATATATATAAGATATATCCGAGTCCATTAAAATTAAATTTGATGGCGGAATATAGCCAAAAACATTATGGTTATTCAAATTATAATCTGTTTAACCCTCAAATAATAGTTGTTCATTCTACCGAAACAAGAAATTTACAAATAGCTTTAAATGTTTTTCAAAATGACATTCTTAGAGGAAGAAAAGACATAGATTCTGGCGGAGATGTTAATGTAGGAACGCATTTTTTAGTTGACACAAACGGCACAATATATGCAAGCACTCCTTTAGAATATATGGCAAGGCACACTATAGGTTTAAATTATACAGCAATAAGCATAGAAAATATAGGTTTTGCTGGCAAGCTTACAAAAGAGCAGCTTAATGCAAATATCAAACTAATTAAATATTTAAAAAATCATTATAAAAGCATAAAATATGTCATAGGGCATTATGAATATAGAGATACCAATTCACCGCATTATCATCTTTTTAGAGAGATAGATTCAACATACAGATTCACAATAAAAACAGACCCTGGATATGATTTTATGCAAGAAATAAAACAAAGGATACATTAATTTTTTATTGATATTATGGAAGTTATATTAATTTATTTATTTGAAATTTTTAGCATATTAATACTAATAATGCTATCAGGGCTTTTTTCTGGAAGTGAGACAGCATACACGAGTATAGACGAAGTAACATTAATGCGTCTTGTGAGAGAGAACAAAATTAAAGAAGATGATACGAAATACTGGGGAAAAACTAACTCTATGATACCGACTCTTCTTGTAGGAAATAATATAGTTAATATCACGGCAAGTTCAATAATAACTGTATTTGCTATAAGATTAGCAGATGCTCTGCCGTATATATCTGGAAGTGTAATGGTTACTATATCTACAACTTTAATTACAATACTTATTATTATATTTGGAGAGATACTGCCAAAAGTTATAATGAGAGTAAATGCAGAAAAACTTATACCTTCGCTTCTTTATTTTATGAAAGTTTTTTATTTTATATTTACTCCTATTACCTTTATAATGGATAAAATCACCACTTTTTTAATGAATTATTTTGTACCAAAGAAATTAAGAAATAAAGAGAAAAAGAGTGCGTTATCAAGCATAGAAGACATAACAACAATAATTAATTTAGGACATAAAGCGGGTATTATCAAAGGCTATACGCATGATTTGCTTACTGGAGTAATGGACTTTAGAAATAAAACAGTAGAAGAGATAATGACTCCTCGTGTGGATATGGTATGCATAGAGGCCGATACTGACATTAATGAAATTATGCGTTTAACAGTAGACACTGGGCTTTCAAGATTTCCTGTTTATGAAGAGACCATTGACCATATTATAGGTATTTTTCACACCAGAGCTTTATTTAAAGATTATATAAAAAATAACGGAAAACCAAGCAAGATGAAAAAGAAAGCAATAGATTATATTATGCTTCCATACTTTGTACCTGAAACAAAAACTATCAGCAGTTTATTTGCCGACATGCAAAAAAGAAAATTGCAGATGGCTATAACAATAGATGAATACGGCGGCACTTCTGGGCTTGTTACTATGGAGGATATTGTTGAAGAGATTATGGGAGACATTGAAGATGAGAGCGATAAGAAAGAGAAGGATTTAATAAAGTTAAAAGGAAAAAGAATAATAGTAAACGGAACAGCATCAATTGAGGATGTAAACGAAGTATTAAATTTAAATATAGAACATGAAGAGTATCAAACTATAGCGGGATATGTATTAGACAAATTAGACCATATACCTGATGTAAATGAAAGGCTTATATTAAATGATTATAGAGTAAGGATAATGAAAGTTGAAGACAGAAGGATAATAGAGATGGAATTTACTCCTATAAATAGCATTAGAATATCCGATGTAAATAATATAAACAATACTGAAGTTAATGCAGAAGTTAATACGGAAAAGGATAATGAATAAATGAAAAAAATTATTAGTATATTATTTATAGTGATTTTTCTTTTTTCATGCGAATCTAAAGAAAACAAAAAAAATAAGGAGACTATAAGAAGAGCAAAATTAGTTTTCACAGGCGACATTATGACTCATCCAAAAGTTGTAGAAGCTTTTAAGGGCAATGATATACTAATAGATTTAAAAGATTATTTTAAAGGGGACATTGTATTTGCAAATTTAGAGTTTGTAGTAAATACCAATAAACCTCCAATGCCTTATCCAGAGTTTAACGGCTCTAAAGAATATTTAGAATATTTCTTTAATTATTTTAATACTTTTTCTATAGCAAATAATCATGCATATGACCAAGGAGCTAAGGCAGAGGCAGAGACTGTATCTATGCTTCATCAAAACAATATACTCACATTGGGAGGCTCGACAAACTCATCAGAAATATCTCCTATAATAACAAATATAAACGGCATACCAATATTTATATCAGCATACACTATGCTTGATAATGGTTTAAGCCATAAAACAAATAAAGACGGACATTTCTATTTTATGAACTTCTATCCAAAAAAAGATGATTTAGTAGAAAAAGTAAAAAGCGATATGTCTCTTGCAACAAACAATGAAATAAAAATAATCTCTTTGCATTTTGGATATGAATATACAACTGCTCCAGAAGATAAAACTATAGAAACAGCAAGGGCTTTAATAGAAAATGGAGTAGATATTATAATAGGTCATCACCCTCATGTACCAAGACCTGCTGAGGTTTATAACGGCACTAACAATAGCGGTATAATAATATATTCTTTGGGTAATTTTATTGCTAATCATAAAGGAAGATATCCGTATTTAGATATAGGCACTGTTCTTTCATTGGAAATTGATGAAAACAGAGAAATTAGTTTTTCTTATGTTCCAACATATTATGCATTTTTTAGAGATAATGGATTTG
>CAKVCJ010000070.1 GCA_934725655.1 uncultured Brachyspira sp. | reverse complement strand
TCCGAAATAAATAATTTTCCGCAAGTATTACATTTATAAAAATAATCGACAGTTTTGTCAAATTCATTATAAAACATAAATATCTCCTTAAATAATAATATTTAGCCGTCAATAATTTATCATTATTAACGACTAAAATATTATACCGTAAATTTAATTATTCGGGCTTTTTATTTTCATAATTTATATTAAAGTATCTCGTTAAATCTATTCATAATATATTTAAATAATTTCAATTGCATGTCAACAATTTTATCTTCTTCTGAAATATATTTGTATATGTTATCCTTGTTGTCTACAATATAGTAATTTCCATCTCCCAGATTTTCAACGGCTATATAATTTATAGTTTTTGGAAAATATTTATGCAAATATAATGTTTGTTTTACCATATCGGATTCGATTCCCTGTTTAGAATTAATCCCGTATAACTCAATATATTCATAAGCTAAATAGCCGTATTCTAAAATATATTTTTTTAATTCGTTTCCAAATTTAATTTTTATTTCTTTTTCTATATTATTAAGTTGTTCAACTTTAATAAGATTTTTACATTTTTCTAAATTATTTTTTTCTACAAATTCTTTAATATCCATTTTATTATATCTCCTTATTTATTTTTTCTAATTGATTTAATCTTGTTTTCCAATGTTCCGCTTTCTGTTTATTATATTCTATTTCTTTTTCTTTATCATTTCTGAAACTATCTTTATCTTTAGGGTGCAAAGTCTTATGATTTCCGTCCCCATGCTCGCTATTTTCTAATAATTCTGCAAATGGAGAATCGAATTCTTGTCCCATATGATGAAGTTCTATTTTCTCTCCCGTTTTACTATCTATTGGAGAACGCCCTTTTTCCATTCTCTCTCTATTTGTTTCTCCAGTTTTCGGGTCTTTATAATCTAAATCAATATCTTTTTTTATCAAAACTTTTCGACCATTAATATCTGCTTCAACCAATTCAGCATTTTTATATATTTCATACTGTTCCATAGAATTGATACGGTTAATGATTTCGTCAGACCAACCAGTTTCTTTTTTAATTTTTCTTTTTTCTTCATCTGTGAGTTCCTTAATATTTATACTCTCGTTTGCATCAGAATTATCTTCCGTTTGTTTTTTGGTAATATTTTCTTCCGCTTGCATTTTTAATTTCTCGGGAGTCAAATTTTTAATGTCGTCCAACTTCGCTAAAACTCCGTCTCCAGCAGACTTGATATTTTCTATTTTGTCTTTTGGTAGTTCTTTTATTGCAGTTTCGGAAATTTTACCGACTTCTTTTAAAATTGTAGCAATAGTTTCTGAAACCATTATTTAATAACCTCCTTTTCTTCTTTATTTTCTAAATATTCTAAATAATTTTTTACATCTTCAATAAATTGATTATTATTTTTCAATGTAAAATCGTTTATTAATTGCACGATGTTATAGTTATTTGAGTATTCTTTTGACACAAGTTGAGCGACAATTTCTACAGATTTATTTTTAGGTTCTCCATTGTAAAAATTTTCAAATTCATTAAGCAAATATAATTTTTTTGTTATATCTTGCTCACATTCGTCTTGCTCGTCTTCTTTATTAACTACATCATTAAGTATAATCGGATTATGTATTATTTCATATATTAATGAAACAAATTCGTCAGTCGGCAATTTATGATTACTAAATATTCCCGATACTAATAAACTAATTATTGCTTCGTTTATGCATTCAATAATATAATCTTTTTTATTATTGCATTTTATAAGACTAATTGAATCTAAACGAATTTTATTGTCAATTTCATTATATGCAAAATCTAAACCCTCATAAAGTTCTTTGTAGTTTGGATTATACATTAAACTAATCAAAGTTTTAATAGCCCAAGCGGAAATATATTTTGGCAGCTGGTTTTTTATAACGCTTTTATTAATATTTTTTATTTTTTCGTCAATATTTTTCTCATAAAGATTTTTATCTGATATATTATTTGATTCCACCTCGTCTATTTTAACAATAACGGGTTGAACCATTCCTTCTTTATGGCATAAAGCGTATCCCGTTTTACTATTTCCAAGATATATTGCGTCTTCAGGATATATTCCTATAGTATTAGCGATTACTTCTTGGTCGTCTTTAGCGATAATCCTATGAACTATTTTATTTGACGAATTTTTAATTACATCGGGAGCAAGTTTAGTCGGTATTTGCTCCGCTACAATAACGCCCTGCCCGTATGAACGCATTTCTGCAAGCATATTTGTAAAATGCTCAACCGCTTTACCTTTCGGATTTCCAATATCTTCATTTTTTTCGGTTGAAACATTTTTTAATAATCTATGAGCTTCCTCTATAACAAGCAAATGTTTTAATCCTTTTTTATTGTTAATTTCCTTATCTACTTGTCTGTATTCGTTTATATAAATAATAAGCAAACCTAATGCAAAAGCTTTATCCGAATCGTCCGCCAAACCTTCAAGCTCGAATACAGAATTTTGATTAAATATAATATCGAAGTCAAACATATCATTTGTATTAAACATATAGCCTTTAGCTCCTACGCAAAGACTGTCAATTCTGGCTTTAATAGCTCCTTCTATATTGCCTTTAAGCTCGCCTTCATAAGACATTGTTTTGATATAGTTTGCAACTTCTTCTTTTAAATCTTGCATATTTGGAAATAAATATTTATGAGAAATAGTTTTATAAAATTCTTCCAATTTTTTATTGTCAAATAATTCTTCCGATAAACTATTTTTATTTTCTTCAAGATAATATGAATGCAAGCCAAAAGTAAGATTCCAGCCTTTCTTTTCGTATATTCTATAAAGGCATTTTTCAACAATATAAGGCATAGGACCATAAAAAGAAAAAGAAGCGCTAAATAAATCTTTTAACGAGTCAATATGTTGTTGCAGACTTATTCCCATAGGAACATAAAACGGATTCATTTTTATGCAATTTATCTCTGGGCGTCCCATTGTATAAACTTCAATATCTTTTTTTATATTTCTATATTCTTTTTTTACGGGTTCAATTACTAAAAAAGGTTCGTTTACGCTTTCAAGTATTTTCTTTACCGTGTTTGTTTTGCCGCTTCCCGTGATTCCGCAAACAAAGACATGCTTATTTAAATCTTCTTCGCTTAAACCAAACGGAACATTATCTAAAGGATTATCGTATTCGCAAACATAACCTAATGTTTTATCGTTTTCTTTTTTTAGATAATTAAGAGCGTAGCCTTTCGATTCGTTAATCTCAAAACCAAATGTATTTTCTATTGGAATAGAACATATACCGCAAATTTCCTCCGAAGTTATTAAACTGCATAGATTATTTTTATAATCTTTTTCATTTTCAAAAAATCCTTTTGGAATTATTGCCTGCTCTTCAATAGCGTTTTCGTAAGGAAAAACAACGGGAGGCAGAATTTCAGGAACTTCAGAAGCAATTTCGCTATAAAGACTTCCTTGAATAATATCCATTGCCAATTTGCTGTCGGACGAATAACTAATTACGGTTTCCCACATTCCTATATTTCTGCCTATTTTTAATCTCTCAATCGTAGATTCAGCCATCTTCATAAGCTCGATTGCAAAACCGTTTTGAATATCGCCAGAAATTGATTTATTTTTGTTAATAGTGTTTGAAATTGCCTCGCTTACGCTTTCCGATTTTCCTTCAGTTTCAGTTTGACTTCCTCTAAAGAAGTCAAACAGCCTCATAATGAAATTTGAACTTTGTGTTTTGCTATAACTTATACCATCTGTAATAGTTTTAGTTTTTCCTTCGGAACTTCCTTTTTGGTATGAAATACTCCTTTTTGATATCGCAAAACATTCATCTTGAATCTTAATAGCTTCATTAATTTTATTCTGAATGCTTTCTTGTTTAAGAGGTTTGCATAAAATCATTATCGTATAATTTTCTTTATTTAAACTTCGTATTAAAGGCGATAAATCTTTTTTCTGATATTCTCCGTCAATTTTCACCGCAGGCACTCCGCTAATGCAACCGACAAATCTTTTTTTATCTTTGCCATTATCGTCTTTTTCAATAACAAATTTTTTATCGTATTTTTCGATTTTAATTCCCGAAAGCAAACCTTTAATAATCGAAAGAATAGTTTCGTTTTCGCCATTTTTATCGTCTACTCCAAGAACAAGCGAAACATTTCCGTTATCGCCTACTATTCCGTAATATACATTTCTATTCATTGAATATGCGGCTGTAAATAATTTTTTTAGTTTTTCTAAAAAATATTCAAATCTATCATCCACATCGTAAATTTTACATTCGCAAATTTTATAAAAAGTAAAAGAATTAAGCAAATCCAACGAATTTTCTTTTTCCAATTTTGCTATATCGTTATTTACGCTATAAGACGGATAAAAATTTTCAATGAAATTTACGGTTAAATTTCCAAGATTTTTAGATTCTTCCTCAAAAAATTTTTTAAGTTTCGTGTTATTTTCTTTATTGTCTATTTCATTTGCAGTCATAGGTTACCCCTTAATTTTTTAATTATTAATATAATATTATTTCAAAAAAAAAAAAATCAATAATAAATTATCAATAAAATTTATATAATTCATTCTTAAATCTTACAAATTTTATTTTAATTGACTTTTTAGTTCTTCTACTCTTTTGTCATAATATTCGGCAATCGAATCAACCCAACTTAAAAGAGATTGTTTTACGCTTTCCAAATATTCTTTAACGAGCGCGGTTAAATCTTCTTTTTTATTATTTTCCTTATTTTTATTAATTACCGTCATAATTCCCGCTATTACGACTGCAGCTATAATCGGAGACGCTTTTTTAAGAGATATACTAATAACTCCTCCGATAATCGTAATTATTCCTGCCGCTATCCATTCGTTTATTTTTCTTTCGCTTTCTTCATATTCTATTTTTGAAGGAATTTCAAAATTAAATTTTTCGTTTAATTCTTCTTCTACATCCATTTTATAGAAAGCTGCTCCATTATTAGCGTTTTGAAACATAGGTTCTGCTAATGTTCTATCTGCCATCAAGTTATATACTTTTGTAATAATAATTTTACTTTCTAGAGTAAACTTATTAACGGTTGTTTTTATAATATCGTCCATAACATGTTTTTTAGGCATTCCGACATTAATATTTCTATGAAATCTATCTAAAATTTCATAATTGATTTTATCAATGTATTTTATAATTTTTTCTTTGTCTTCATTATTCAACATAATTGTTAATTTCTCCTTTTAATGTATCTACATTTTTAATATTTTTATCTATAGCTAAAATATTTTTCTTATAATTTTCAATCTCGTCAAGAATTTTATCGTTGTCTTATTTATTCTTAAGCAGTTTGTTATACTCTTCTGTAAGTTTTTCGTTATGTTCATTTAGTTTATCTTTATACTTTTTCATACAATTATTAAAATAAGCTACTAAATTTATTTTTAATTGTTCTGTAATATCATCGAGATTATTATAAATATGAGTTTTAATAGTTTCCACATATCTATCTTTATGAAATATATTTATTCTCTTTTTTCCAAAGCATTCATATTTATCTATGATTTCAGTAGCTTCTTTTTCAGCCGATTTGTCTATTGAGTCAAAATCGGCTTCGGTAAAATTTGGAGTAAATTCTTCCGCATTTATTTCTGAAGAACTATTGGAATATTCTATTAATTTTTTATCGCATTCTTTTATAATCTCATTTGCTTTTTCTTTACGAAAATCTTTAAATTTATCAATAATATTCATTGTCTCTATTTTCATTTTATCATATTCTGTAAAATTAGATAATTCTTTTTTATATTTATTTTTTTCTAATTCGACTTCATTTTTAATTTTTCCAGAGTTTCCGTCTTCGCCTATGTATTCTTTTTGAATATATCTAATCCCATCGTTCATTTTTTTATATGTGTCATCTATTTCCTCTAATTTACGCTTTATTTTATTCTCTAATCCATTTGGGTCGTCTTTATTTTCTTCCGCTATTTTTAAACTCTTTGAAAATATATCTTTATATTCAAAGTAAGATTTTTTAAGATTTTCAAGGAATGCTTTTAATTGCAAATAATTTGTTTTATACGCAAATTTTTCTATAGCTCTTTTAACGCTTCTAAAATCCGATTTTTCTGCCATATTATCTTCAAATTTACGAAAATCTTTTTCAGATTCTAACCAGCAAAGTTTTGCTTCTGCAAATTTATTATTTTCTTCATTAAAAAATTTATCTATTTTTTCTTTTGTTCTAAGTTCGAGGCATTTATTTAAAAAAAGATGAATTTTACTGTCTACAAAAAGAATTTTTCTTTCATCTATACGGCTTTTATACATTTCTATAGCTTTTCGTTTCAAGTCTTTAAAATCTGCATCAGATAAACCCCTATACTTTCCCGTAAATACTAAAAATAGAAAATCTTTTTGCTTTTTTGTAATTTCATTGTTTATTAATTTTGTAAACGAGTCTGATTCAAGAGCGCCTGCCACTAAAGACTTAACAAAAATAATAGCGTCTGCATTTTCTTTATAGTCTTCTGTTATTTTTCCTACATTACCTCCAGCCCCAACTCCAGGACTATCTATAATAGTAATATTTTGCATATATTTAGGCAATTGACAGGTAATTTCTATATCCGTTATGATTTCTTTCCATTCTACTGATTTTTTCTCAATATATTTGCGAATTGAATCTTTATATTTTCTATCATCCAACTTAAATGTATTAGCATTTTTAACATCTTCACGATGTAAAAAATCATCTATATCCTTATCGTCAATTTTATTATTTTTTGATAAATATTCTATCAACATATTATTAATAGTAGATACTGGTATATTTCTATATTTATCGGGTATAGCCGCATGAGTTTGTAAAAATTGTTTAATTTCATTAAACCCTGTTTTAATAATCTCCTCTCCGCTAGCTTTTTTAGCTTTCAATTCAAATTTATCTCCTCTTTGAACCTTTATAATGGAACTTGTGCATTGCAGCTCATCCATTGGCAAAATTTCTTTTCCCAAATAGGCGTTAATAAAAGTCGATTTTCCGCTTTTCGCTTCTCCCAAAACCATAAGATTAAATATTTTCTTTTCGATTTTATCCGCGGTTTTTCTAACGCTTTCATTAACTTCCTCGCCAAAACTTTCAAAAGTTTTAACATAGTCGTTATATAAGTTTACAACTTCCTCTTTATATTGATTATAATCTTTAGCAATCATAATTTTCTCCTTCGCCGTATTTTCTAAGACATTATTTATTTTATTTTCTTTATTAAAATTTTTATTTTCTTCTTCATTATTTTTATTATTATAGTTTTCTTTACCGTTAAAATAATTTGCTATTGCCCAACCTACTTGTTTAAATATACTATTATATTCATTATTATTTATATTAAAATAAGCAATATTTCTAAATTTTTCTGAAGCAAAATAATTATGTGTTGGCAAACTATAAGTTTCTATATTTTCCTTTTCAATGTAGTTTTTAATAAATAATAATTTTTCCGATTCTTCTTTAGTCATATTTTTATTAAATATTTCAGATAAAGCTAGCGTTAAATCAATTATATTTTCTCCAGCTATATAATTAGATTTTGATAAAAATATCAGCCATTTCATATATAATTCTTTATTAGTAGTAAATTGAGATTCAAAAAATGGTAAACCTATAAATCCTCTTTCAAACATTATTGGAATAGGATTGGGATATTCGGCATATATGCCAAAATGTAATATATTTATTTCATCAAAATCTTTATTATATTTTTCTTCGCAAGAATTAATAATTTCCTCGCATTTTTTCTTTTGTTCTTCTTTCATAATTTAATCTCTTAATTAATTTTTATAATGGAACTTGTGCATTGCCTAACATCCATTGGCAAAACTTCTTTTTTAAAGTATGCATTAATAAAAGTTGATTTTCCGCTTTTTGCCTTTCCAATAACCATAATATTAAATATTTCATTTTTAATTTTATCCGCTTGATTTTTAATGCTTTTATCAACTTTTTTGATATATTAACATATTTCTTATATATAGCAATAACATCTTCTATATATTCTTCGTAACTTTTTGAAACCATGTATTTACTCCTTATATTAAAATAAAAATATAATATTTATAATTATATATTAATTTATATAAATTTTATATAAATTAATAGTCTTATATTTATTACTAATAGTTTAAATTTCCTAAACTTTCTAAAAAATTTATCCAATTCTCATAAACGTCTTTTAATCGATTGTCTAAATAATTTATAGCTTTATTTTTTATATCTTCAGGAATTCCATAAGCGGCTTCGGCAATGCTTCCCGTAATAGCCCCGAGAGTATCGCTATCGCCTCCGATTGAAATTGCATTTCTTATTGCATCTTCAAAATTTTCGCTTTCCAAAAATGAAACTA
>CAKVCJ010000069.1 GCA_934725655.1 uncultured Brachyspira sp. | reverse complement strand
AATTTATACTTTTCTCGAATCGTACCCGTAAGGTAAAAACTTTGACGAAGTCCGAACCGCGACCGAAGGAAGTGCCCTTGCGGCGTGACCCAAAGAACCAAAAATACTGCATTTTTATTTATATAAATGATATTTTTATATTATAAAGAATCATAATTTGTATTTACTACAAAAGCAAAATTGACAAAATCTAAATTTTTTAGTTTATATTATTAATAAAAAACAAAAGGCTGAAATATGATAAAAAACATAAATGAAGTAACTAAAACTTTAGGATTTAAAATAATAATAATAATAGTATTAGGGCTATTGCTTTTAATACCTATGACTTTTATAAACAGTGTTGTAAGAGACAGAATTCGTTATCAAAATGAGGCTATATCTTCTATAATAGAGCCTGTGGGAGACAGTGCAAATATTCAGGGCGTAGTTATTGCTATACCATATTTAGAAAAGTTCATTGACAGCGACACCAAAGAGATAGGCTATACAAGAAAATATATTTTTTATATGCCTAATGAATATAATGTTACTGGAGATGTTGAAGTGACAAGTTTAAGCAGGGGGATTTTTAAAGCTCCTATTTTCAATTCCAAATTAAATATTGCAGGGAAATTCGATAAATATAATGATGAAATATATAATTTAGACAAAAACAATACTATTATACTTTATGATGAAGCTATGATTATATTAGGCATAGGAAACAAAAAAAATCTTATGAAGCTTCCTAATGTATTAATCAATCAAAATGAAGAGCTTAAATATTATGAGAAAAATATTAATATAGATTTAAATATGTTTAACAATAAGTTTTTATACACTATTTCAAGAGATAATATATTAAACGGTTTTGATTTTAATATTACTATGGATATTCAAGGCGGAAACTCTCTCATAATAACCCCATTAGCTTCTGAAAACACTTTTAAAATATCTTCAAAATGGAAAGACCCAAGCTTTACAGGCGGTTTTTTACCTACAAAAAGGGAAGTTAATAATAATGGTTTTAATGCCGAATGGAACATAGCAAGCTTTAATACTTCATTTACTAAATATTGGACTAGCGATGAAAACTCTAATAGATTAAATAATATAGACAATAACCAATATTATACCAGCAACCAAGAATCTAATAATGTTTTAATATCATTTTTACTTCTTAATGATAATTATCAGAAAACTTCAAGAAGCGTAAAATATGCTATATTATTTATATTCATTCCGTTTTTTGTATTATTTTTATGCGAAGTGCTTTCAAAAAAACGCATACACCCTGTGCAATATATACTTATAGGCATAGCCAATGCAATATTTTATCTTCTACTTTTAGCAATATCTGAACATATTAATTTTAATATTAGTTATTTTCTTAGTGCCTTAATGGTTACAGCTTTAACTTCTATTTATATAGGCTACATTATAAAATCGCCAAAATACACTATTTCAATGGCTATAGTAGAGGCTTTGATTTATATATTCTTGTTTGGAATACTTCAGCTTACTGACTATGCATTGCTTATGGGCACATTAGGTCTATTTGCCGTTATTGCTCTTGCAATGTACTTCACACGAAATGTTGATTGGTATGGTGAAAACAATTAAAAAATTTAAAAAATTATTACCGCACGGTGTAATAAACTTTTTTATATAATAAAATTCAAATTATAATTTTTATTAATATAATAAATTTTATTCTGCGTGCGGTGTAGATACTATAAATTTGCATACAGTTTAGGCGGTAAACTTAAAATAATAGCGAAATCAAAAAAAATAGGCTAAAGCAAAAATTGAGAATATAGCTGAAAAGCCTAAAGGGCAGGCTTTGTAAATTAACTTTTAAATCAATTTCTATATTTCTTTATCAAATATATTTAAAACTTTATAAATAAGAAAAATTTACAACCTTTATAATGTATAAAATGTAGTTCATATATCATTTTAAATATAAAAAAATATATACAAATATCAAAAAATCCTTTTTTTTATCGCTTGATATATTTTTTTATTTGGTATACTCTCTAATTTAACAACCAATAATAGGAGGTCAGACATATATGACAGATAAAAAAATCGAACTGTTCGAAAATTATCCTGTACACAAAGCTCTAATTACGCTAGCACTTCCAACAATATTAGGAATGTTAGTTAATGTTTTTTATAATATGGTAGATACTTTCTTTGTAGGACAAACTGGTGATCCTAATCAGGTTGCTGCTGTATCATTATGTATGCCTATATATTTGCTTCTTATGGCTTTCGGTAATATATTTGGTATAGGAGGCGGTTCTTACATATCCAGAAAATTAGGTGCTAAAGATTATGAATCTGTAAAAAAGATATCAGCATTTGCTTTTTATGCAAGTATTATAGTAGGATTTATTTCTATGGCTGTATACTTGATATTTATGAAAGACATATTAAAAATATCAGGTGCTAGTCAAAACACCTATCAATTTTCTAAGGATTATTTAATTATAGTAGCATTTGGAGCTCCTTTTGTAGTTAATCAGATGGCTATGGGGCAGATTGTAAGGGCTGAGGGTTCTTCAAAAGAGGCTATGATTGGTATGATGATTGGTACTGTAGTTAATATAGTATTAGACCCTATAATGATTCTTTATATGAATATGGGGGTTGCCGGTGCTGCTTTGGCTACAATAATAGGTAATGCTTGTTCTACTCTTTACTACATTTATCATATTCTAAGAAAAAAATCTTTCTTATCAATAAATCTCAAAGATTTTTCTATGAAGTCTGATATACTTTCAAATGTATTTGCAATAGGTATACCTGTTTCTATTAATAACATACTTATGAGTGCTTCAAACATACTTATAAACAATTTGGCTGCTGGATATAGCGATAATGCTGTGGCTGGTTTGGGTGTAGCACAGAGAATATTTACACTTGTTGTATTAGTATTTATTGGACTTGCTCAGGGGCTTCAGCCTTTTGTGGGATATAACTTTGCTTCTAGAAATTATAAGAGAATGAATGCTGCTATAAAGATATCATGTCTTGTAAGCGTAGTAATAGGATTTTTACTTTTAATTTTATCTTTAATATTTGGAAGAGCTTCTGTTCAAGTATTTATTAATAATGAAGAAGTAATTGATTATGGAGTGAGATTTTTAGTAGCAAGTTATTCAATAGCTCCTATAATAGGGTTTCAATTTGTATTTATGTCCACATTCCAAGCATTAGGAAAATCAATTCCTTCTCTAATACTTTCTATAAGCAGGCAGGGAATAGCATTTATACCTACAATACTTATAGGTACAAAATTATTCGGCATAAAAGGTATTATATGGGCACAGCATGCCTTTTTTATTAAAATAAATATATATAAAATTAATTAGTATTATTTTATTTATTTGCACTTTTTGGTTCTTTTTGCGGCGGGAAAAAGAACAACAAAAAATTGACATAGAATAATTATTTTACTATATACTACAAATTTTTAACTTTTTTATTTTTATATTTGCAGGGCTTTGCCCCGCACCCCAGTTCTTTTGCCGATAGGCACCTACTCGGTATTGGTATAAAAGAAGCTAAAGAATTGCATTTTTTAGCTAAAATATTAGTATCACTTCTTTTATAAATATTTATCAAATTTATAAAATATTGAAATTTGCCTAAAAAAACATATAATAATTTACATAATATACTATTGGAGATTAATTGATGGATTTCCCACTTCCATATGAAAAAGATTTATTAGATGAAGAAAAGGAAGATATAGATAATTTTATAGATAGTCTATATGAACAATATAAAAATAATTCTAATGAACTCACTCAATTAGCTATGCAGGCAAGTTTTGCAGTAAATGCAGGAAAAAACAGAGCTAATGAATTATGCAGACAGGGATTTTGTCAAAATTTATTATGTAATATAACAGGAAAAAACAGAAAAATAAGAGGAGAAATAGACAGAGATTTTGCTGCATCTCAAAGAGCAAGCATGAAAATGATAAAAAAATTAGCTGAGCATAATAAACTCACATTTGGAATGATAAAAAATATTAACTTAAAATTAAACTGTCTTGTAAATGAAATAGATGAAGAACTCAATCAGGTATATTTAAAAATGAATGAGTTTATGAATCATATACTAAAAGAAATTATTGAAATGTCTAATAGAATGGACAGAGTAGAAAGTAAAGTTAATATACATGATTTAGTTATTTTTATAAAACATCATGATATAAACGGAGTAAAATTTACAGATTTAAATAACAATGAAAAATTTTTATATTTTATATCCGAATTCTTTTCAAAAAATAAATATCTATATATAGAATCAGATTTAATGAATTTAAGATATGTTATTAAAGAGATAGGAATTGAATCTGATAATAAAATTTCTCTTTTAAGTATTTATGATACATTGATGTCAAACTCAAGTATTGCAGATAAATTTTTTAAAGCATTCAATAAAGAAAAATTAAACGATATTGAAAATTTCATAATACCAATATTAGGCAATTTAAAGAAAATAGAAAAATTGGAGAATGAAGAAAAATATATTATAGATAGCATTATTGAAATGTCGGCAAAAGACAGAAAAGAAGCTATATTAAACTTATTAAAAAACTATTCTTATAATAATTTAAATATGGATTTAGAAAAAGAGAATTCATACTTTGATTTATCGATATCAATATTAGGTGAGATGAAGAATATTATAGAATATAATAATGAAAAAGATTATCATAAAATACCTGTAAGTAATATTTTAACATATTATGAAAAAGGATGCCAATATTATGACGATAATCAATTTGAAAAGGCTAAAAAAGAATTTATCAAAATTCAAAAGTTTTCTGATTCTTTTATATATAAAAAATTAATTGAAACATCTATAGAACTTAATGATTTTAGAGAGGCATATAATTATTATGATTTATTAATAGAAAATGGAGAAAAAACATTCTATAATTATTATATGAAAGCAGTATGTTTATATAAGGACTATACAGAAATATACAAATACATAATCAATTCTATAATTCAACATAAAAAAGAAAATAATGAAATAAAATTTGTTAATAAATTATTATCTGATCCTAAAATCAATATAATAGAAAAAGAATTGATTAATATATTAGATACTGAGTTATATAATGAAATAAAAAACATTAATTATAATACAGGACTTAGATTAAAAAAGCGATTATTAAAAAGTTTATATGGTTATGATGAAAATAATATAAAAAAGATAGGATTTGAAGATTATAATAATATTATAGTTTCTGCTTTAGAGGAAGCTATAAAAATTAATGATAGTTTTTATGCTAATATTAATTTGGGAGTTATATATAGAGAATTAAAAATGTTTGACGAAGCCATGAGTTATTATAAAAAAGCAGAAAAAATAGACAGTAATTCCCCAGAAACTTTTATAAATCAAGTAGAATTAAAGTATAAGATTAAGGGTGATAATCAAGATGATATAAAAGAATATATAAATGAAATAATTACTTCAAATAATAAATTATCACAATATTTTATAGATAAATCTGGAAATATAATAATACCCAATTACATATTTGCTAAAGGAATAGAATCTGCATTTTTTGATTTAGAAACAAGCATACAAGCAAATATTAACAATATAGAGGTATAAATTAAATGAATAATATAGGTCTTGTTTTGGACGGCGGCGGAGGTAAGGGTGCTTATCAAATCGGCGTTTGGAAGTATTTAAAAGAGGTTGGGCTTGATAATAATATAAAGGCTATTTCTGGTACTTCGGTAGGAGGGCTTAATGCTTGTCTCTTTGCTCTTAATGATTATGGTCTAGCTGAAACTTTATGGACACAGAAAATACAAGATAAAATTTTAAGTTTTGATGTTGAAAAAGGAGATATTATAGATATATTCATTCAAATAATGAATGTTCTTTTAATACCTCATAATACTGCCATTGCTATATTAAACTTTTTAAAAACTTTAGTATTTAAAGGCGTTTTTTCAAGGAAAGGGCTTTCTGATTTAATAGATGAATATGTTGATTTAGATGCTGTATCAAGAATGTATTTTCCTATATATGCTACATGCACGGAACTTCCTGCATTCAAAACTAAATATTTTCAGTTAAACGGAAGAGATAAAGAAACAATCAAAAAAATACTTCTTTCTACTTCAGCGATACCTGTTATTTTTCCGATGCAGGATATATATTCAGAAGGCAAACAATCATATTGGGACGGCGGTATAAAAGACAATTCTCCTATTAAACCTTTGCTTGATATAGGATGCAGCGATATTATAGTAGTACATTTAGATGGTGGAGAAATATTAAAATATAGAAACGATAATATTAACATTTATGAAATATACCCTAAAGATGATTTAGGAAATGCATTTACAGGAACTCTTGATTTTTCTCCAGAAGGTGCATATAGAAGAATTGAACAGGGTTATAATGATGCTAAGGAAGTTTTACAGGTTGTTGTTGATATCGCTAAAAATCAAGCTGAAATAGTCAGAGATTTAGATATTATAAAAAGTCATGAAGAAGAATTTAAACAAAATAGAAAAGATGCTATTGAAAAAAGGCAAAAATTAAAATCAAATATAGACAATACAATTGAATCATTCATGAACATTGAAGAAGCTAAAAAGAATTATATAAAAGAACAAAAAAGAAAAAATATTGAATAGATAAAATGATTTTTAAATTTCTAATCATTTACCGCACGCAGAATAAATTTTTTAATATTGAATAATATTGAATTTTAATTATTAAAAAAATTTCATTAAACCGTGCGTTTAGTGTATTAGAAAATTTATTACAATAAAAAAGTGCAAACCTTGTTTAGGATTTGCACTTTAATGTTTTCATTTATTTTTTACTTTTTAGATTTTTTCTTTATAGAAGGAAGCTCATCATAAATCTCTTTGAATAAATACTCAAAGAAATCATTATTATATTTATTGATATCTTCTATAAATATCATATCTTTAGCATTTTTATAAGGCGGCTTTAATATATAATCCTTTATTAAAGTTTTTGCCTTATCAGTAGGCTTTATAAAAAGATGATTATCGCATACATAAGCTGTTATTTTTTTGTTATAATAGATTATGTATTCTCCCATCATCTGTTTATAATTAATATCATCTAAAGATTCTAGTTTGTTTAATACTATATTAAGAAAGTCTTTAGATGACGGCATTAATTAACCTTCTCTATCTTATCAAACCCTGTAAACGGTCTTAAAGCATCTGGAATTATTACGCTTCCGTCTGCTTGCTGATAATTTTCAAGTATGGCAATCCAAGTTCTTCCAACAGCAATACCTGAACCATTTAATGTGTGTACTAATTCAGTTTTGCCGTTTCTTCTGGTTCTCATCTGCATTCTTCTTGCCTGATAATCCCAACAGTTACTTACACTTGAAATTTCTCTATACATATTTTGTGAAGGAAGCCAAACTTCTATATCAAAAGTTTTGTAAGCAGCATTTCCTATATCTCCAGAAGAAAGAACAACTACTCTGTATGGAAGTTCTAATGCCTGTAAAATACTTTCTGCATCTTTAAGCATTTTCTCATGCTCTTCTTTAGATTTATCAGCAGTACATATTTTTACGAGTTCTACTTTGTCAAATTGATGCTGTCTTATTAAACCTCTCATGTCCTTACCATAAGAACCAGCTTCAGAACGGAAACAAGGCGTATAAGCAGTACAATATAATGGAAGCATATTTTCTGGTATAATCTCTTCTCTGTATATGTTTGTAAGAGGAACTTCTGCAGTAGGTATTAGGTATAAAGCAGGGTCATCTGTAGTTTTAAATAAATCCTCTTCAAACTTTGGAAGCTGACCAGTACCAGTCATAGTTCTGCCATTAACAAGCATAGGAGGCACATATTCTGTATAACCATGCTCTGAAGTGTGTTTCTTAAGCATAAAGTTAATCAATGCTCTCTCTAATGCCGCACCCTTTCCTTTCATAAGTGAAAAACGAGTTCTCGCCATTCTTACGGCTCTTTCAATGTCAAGTATATCAAGCCCTACTGCTATATCCACATGATCTTTTACTTCAAAATCAAACTTGCGAGGCTCTCCCCATCTTATTATCTCTTTGTTTGCCTTCTCATCATCACCGTCAGGCACATCCTCAGAAAGCATATTAGGCAAATAAAGTATTTCATTATTAACAGCTTCTTCTAATTCTGTTAATTTTTCTTCTTTTTTATTTAAGGATTCAGTGAAGGCTTTCATCTCTTCTTTTATTTTTTCTGCCTCTTCTTTCTTGCCAGCTTTCATACATTCGCCGACTTTTTTTGAAGATTCATTTTTCTTTGCTCTGCCTTGCTCTACTTCTTTTAAAAGGTCTAATCTCTCATGTTCTAAAGCTTTTAATTTGTCAAGAGAAACTTTACTCCT
>CAKVCJ010000068.1 GCA_934725655.1 uncultured Brachyspira sp. | reverse complement strand
CAAACACAAACGGCAATACTATTTTAATGGAAGCCTCATCAATAGGATATTATGATTTAGTTGATTATATAATAGACCAAAAAGCAGAAATAAATATTACAAACTCAAATGGTGAAAATGCTTTAATACTCTCAGCAGACTATCCATATATATTAAATCTTCTAATAGAAAATAATGCAGATGTAAATGCTATAGACAATAAAGGAAAAACAGCACTTCTCACTGCTGCAGAAAAAGGAAATATTATGTCTGTGCAATTACTCATAAAAGAGAAAAGCAATATTAATCAAAAAGACATTTTGGGCAAAAATATATTGATATATGCTGTTGAAAGTGAAAATTTAGACTTAGTAAAATATTTAATAGAAAAAGTAAAAGTGGACATTAATGAAAAAGACGATTGGGGACAAAATGCTATATTTTATGCCGCTAAAATAGAAATAGCCAGATATTTAATTTATAATGATATAGATTATAAAAGCAGAAATTCAATCGGACTAAAAGCCTATGAAGTGTTAAAATATAATAATAAAATAAATGTCTCTAACTATTTACAAAAATTATATAATGATGAATAATAAAAATGTCTTTAAGTATTTTTTATATAAACCGAAAATATTTGCAGTATATTGGAGAGTATAATGAATATCAAAGTTATCTTATTATTTATAAGTATAAACATACTTCTATTTGCACAGTCTACTTCCAATGTTGGAGATAATAATATATTAATCAATACAGGAATAGGAAGAGTAGATTATACAACATACACTATATATGCTGATGCTACTGCTGATATACTTACAGATAAAGTATTGCATCCTGAAATCTTATTAATACTGCAAGAAAGAGCAGAAGAAGAAACTTTTAGAACTCTTTATCAAACCTTGGGCAATATTATAGTTAATGGTGATTATACAGTTTATAACATCATAGAAGAAAATGCCAAATTAAGAGAAGATGTTATGGACTTCGTTAATGATGCAAGACTATTAGGGGTATCTTATCCAAGCAGAACAAGTGTTAAAGTATTAATGGCTTTAGATATTATCACTAATCAATTAATGTCCAATTTTATACAGAATATGAATATTTATAAACCAACCCCTATAGTAACATATATTGATGCAGGTACTGATTATGATGGGCTTGTAATAGATGCCAGAGGAATAGGTTTTAAACCATCATTATTTCCTACAATATATAATGAAAATGGAGATGCTATTTATGATATTGCTTATATAGACAAAAAAATAGCATACAGCAATGGATATATAAAATATTCCACTAACTCTTTCTTCACTAATCAAAGCTCTACAAATTTTACAGGAAAAAAACCATATAATATAGTGGCTTGGAGTACAAGAGGAAAATTTTCAAGCGATTTGGTAATAGGAAATGAAGATGCAAGTATTATATTAAGTGCCAAAAAATTAAAAGAGGCTATTAAAAATTGTAAAGTTACAGTTATAATAGATTAATAAGTTGTTTAATATATGAAAAAGATAGAAGATTATATTAACTATATATTTGAAGAAAATCAAGAAGATATTAAACAATATATACTAAAACAAACAGATATTATAAACTTCAAAATAAATAAAAATAATATATCAAATAATAAAACCATATACTCTCAAATAGTAGAAAAATACTTTCAAAAAGATGATGATAATGATTATATAATTAGGCTATTTAAAATTATTTCATTATATGATATAGACAATATTTATATATTTGAAGCTTTTATAATTAATATTATAGCAGGAATAAAAATCAAAGATGCCATATTAAAAACAATAAATCATGAAAAAATATTTAATAATACACAAGAAGAAGAAATACTAAAAAGAAAATTTTATATATTCACTTATTTTGATAATGCATACAAATATTTTCCAAACTATATAAACAATTACATTGAAAGCGTATATAAACTAACATTTGAAGAAGCATATAAAGAATATAATGACAATATAATAATACCATTAATGGCTTTAGTTATTGGATATTATTTTAATAATGAGAATGAAAAATATATAGACAGAATCTTAGAATATTTAGATAATATAAATATTTTAGATGCTATGATTTCTGTAAGCATTATAGCAGACAGAAATAAAAAAATAGAAAATAAATTTACAGAACTATTAAATATTCTAAAACAAAATAATAAAAACCTTATAGCCGATTTTATTTATATAGCAAGGCTTCCAATAGAAAATAAATACTTTTTTGATTTTAATAATTATGATGATTATATAAACTATTTAATAGATTTAAATGCTGATAATTATATAATTTTTTTAATAAAATATTTAAATAATAATATACATATAAACTATAACAAAATATATTCAGAACTTATAGAAATAAAAAAACTTGATGAAGAGACTTTTAATAAAATATATGAAGTGTTAAAACTTTCAGATAATAATAAATATGCAATAGAATTGATGTCAATATTCAATCTAATAACAAATAGCAGCATTAATAATATAGATTATTTTTTAGAATCTTTAGAAAAGGAATTGGAAGAGTTTTTTAATATTAAGCATATAAAATACAATAGTATATATGATTTAATTAATGCTCTAAAAATATATAGAAGCGATTTAACTATTAAGTTTAATGAGCGTATAATATTTTTATTGAATGTTTTTAATTGGTTTTATGACAGCGATGATAAGGCAAAAAAAATTGTAAGCACTATATTAGAATCTTTTCCATATAATTTGATGATTCCTGTAATTATAAAAAACGATATAAACTTATTTAATAAAAATATATATGATACAATAAAACAATATAATATAAATATAAAAGATTTACTAATAGCCTATTTTAACAGCTACCCAATATATATATTTAAATCTCAATATATTATGGAATTATTAAATAGATATAATAATGATATTAAAGGAGCATTTGGAGACAGAGACTTTTTAAATATAGTATCAAATAAAAGTTATGCATTAATTGATTTTTTGGAATTAGTTTATATTAAAAATAATTTTGATGATTACAGTACTGTTTATAATATTTTAAATACTGATAATGAAATATTAAAAAAATATTGTTTAAACATCATTTCAGAAAATGAAGAATCAAATAGGCAATATATAGAAAATAATTTAGATAATTATAAAGAGTTTAAAGATATATTAAAAAAATGGAATTATAGTAAAGAAGAGTTTTGTTTTAACAGCATTGAAGAGATTTATGATTATGTTGATTATTATTATATAGATAATGAATTATTAGATTTTTTGGATAATAATAATTATTATAATATTCTCTCTAAAGAAAACACAAATATAAATATTAAAGTATTAAAATATATATTAAACGAATTTTTAAAAATAGATAAACCTAATAAGATAAAAGATGTAGAGAAAATATTAGAGTTTGTAGAGAGAAAATCTTTTATAGATGTAGTTGAAAAGGCAGTAGAATATTTTATAAATAATAATTTAATAGAAGATAATATAAAGATAATAACTCCATATGCAATATACGCCGATGAAAGGCATATAGAAAAACTTCATCAATTATTAATAGATTGGAATAATAGTTTTAAAACCCAATTAATAATATATACAATGCAATCAATCACTGTAAACGGCAGAACTTCAGCATTAAAAATGATTAATAAATTCTCTCTAAACAGCAATAACAAAGAAATTAAAAAAAACATAAAAAAAATACTTATATATGCATCAGAAATATTAAATACAAATATAGATAATATCTTTGAAAGATTATTCCCCAATTTTGGATTTGATGCAGAAGGCAAAAAGATAATAAATTACGGCAATAAAAGCTTTCAATTACAATTATTAAGCGATTCATATTTAGAAATATTTGATATTGACAACTCTTTAATAATTAAAGAACTCCCAGAAACAGAAGGAGATAAAGATTTAGAAAAAGTAAAAGAAGATTTTTTATACACTCAAAAAACATTAAAAGAAATAATTAATTATGAGAAAATAAAATTAACAAGAGCCTTAATAAACGGCAGAAAATGGGACTATAAAACTTTTTTTGAAGTATTTATCAATAATCCAATAATGCATTATTTTACACTCTCTTTTGTTTGGGGAGTTTATGATGAAAATGATGTTTTAATAGATTCTTTTAGATATATGGAAGATGGTTCATTTGTAACAGCAGATGATGAGTTATATGAACTTATAGATAATTGCTATATTGGTATATATCATATAATTGATTATGATATAGAAAAATTTTATAAGTGGAAAGAGCAATTTGAACTTTATGATATAGAACAGCCAATTAATCAATTTATGAATGAGCTTATAACATTAAAAGAAGAGAATGTAAAATATGATTCTATTATAATGTTTGAAGGAATGAAAATTGATACTTCATATATAAATCAATTATGCAGAGAGCTTGATATTAGAGATACTTATTTTAATGACAATGCTTCATATATGATATTTGATGATGTATTGAAAATAGTATGTAAGATTAATGCATTTGCTTATGGAGAAGAGATAGTTTTAGGCTCTATAGAGTTTTATGAGCTTGAAAAAGATGAGAGATTAGGCAAAAAGATAAATCCATTTGAAATTAGGCAAAAGTTTGTTAGTTCTATATTATATTATTTATCGTTAGGGTTATACGAATAAAAGATTTTCAGTATATATCTAAAAAATTATAAGTTTTTGTTTTATTATTTGCAGGGCTTTGCCCCGTACCCCACTTCTTTTATTGGTATAAAAGAACCTTATATCCTTCGGATACGCTTCACGAAGAACTGCATTGTTAGCTTAAAATATTGGTATTGCAATATAGTTTATACATATTCCAAATAATAAAGCTAAAGCACTTGCACTTTTTGGTTCTTTGACGAAGTCCGCACCGCGACTGAAAGGAGTGCCTGTGGGTGCGAGCTGCGGGAAAAAGAACAAGAAAAAATTTAATAAACTTAAAAATCCATTTAATAAAAAAAGATAGCACTACTATAAGCACTATCTTTTATAATCTTAACAATATCAAAAAATCTTTACTTCAATACAAATCTATTTAAATATTCATAAACGAATATAGCAAGTATTATAAGCGGTATAATATAACTGCTGTAAAGTCTTAAATATGCCGGGAATTTAATTCCTTCGCCAGTATTAACTTCTTTAATAAAATTATCAAATCCCCAGCCAAACTTTCTCGTACAGAAGAATAAAGTAACCAAAGCACCAAGAGGAAGTATATTGTTGCTTACTATAAAGTCTAATAAGTCAAGTATTACAGTACCCTCGCCAAAAGGATTAACATGTGATAAAACATTAAAACCTAAAGCAGTAGGCAAGCTTCCAAAGAACACCAATAAAAATAGTATTACAGAAACTTTTTTTCTTGACAATCCAAATTTATCCATAGCAAAAGAATATATATTTTCAAATACAGCAATAATAGTAGTAAGAGCCGCCATAGCAAGGAACAAGAAGAATAAAGAGCCCCATAATCTTCCCAAAGGCATAGAATTAAATACATTAGGCAAAGTAACAAAAGTTAAGCCAGCTCCCTGCCCTGGATTAACATTAAAAGCAAAACTTGCAGGGAATACTAATAAACCAGCAAGCAAAGCCACTAATGTATCTAAAGCCACTACGATAAGAGCTTCACCAGTTAATCTTTGTTTTTTATCTATATAGCTTCCAAATATAGCCATTCCTCCCTGCCCCACACTGAGAGAGAAAAAAGCCTGTCCAATAGCTGCATAAAATATAGCAATAAAACCAGAAAATCCGCCGCCGAATAATTTATTAAAATCAGGAACTAAATAAAATTTTAACCCCTCAATAGCTCCGTCTAAAGTAACAGCTCTTATTATTAATACTATAAGCAAAGCAAATAAAGATATCATCATAAACTTACTTGATCTCTCAACTCCGTTTTGAAGTCCAAAAGAACAAATTAAAATACCTATTAATACACTAACTCCCATCCAAAAAATTAAAGTAGAAGGACTTCCAAGTACGCCATTAAAAAAAGTTCCAATCTGTTCAGCATCTAATGAAGTAAACTTGCCAGTTAAAGTAAAATAGAAATAAGATAAACACCAACCGCATATAGTAGTATAAAATAACATAAGAAGCACATTACCAATAATTTGAACATATCCTATCTTATGCCAATGCTGACCTTCTTTTTCTAATTTTAGAAAAGAGTTAGATATATCATGCCCGCCAGCTCTTCCTACAGCAAACTCCATAATCATAGGTATAGTACAAAATGCAACTATGGATATAATATAAAGCACAACAAAAGCACCGCCGCCGTACTGACCTGTAATATAAGGGAATCTCCAAACATTTCCCATACCTACAGCACAGCCTGCTGAAACAAGTATAAACCCTAATCTGCTGCCAAGTTTTTCTCTCTCTTTCATAAATGATACTCCAATAAAAAACCTTTATATTTCTATATAAGATAATGTATTATGATATTATATAAAGAAAATAAAATCAAGGCTAATATTTTGAATAATTTATATATTTTATTAATACATTAAAAAAATATAAGTTTTATGTATTGACTTTATTTTTTTGTAGTATAGTATCTCTCATTGATTATTTATATAACCGTATTTTACAGCATATTTAGCATTTTTCTAAATAGCTTAAAAATAAATAAAAATATATTTTATTATTCAAAGATTTTTTTAATATACATTCTTTTAAAGAAGAAACAAAACTTTTTAATAAAATAAACTTATTAATTAAAAATATTAGGAAAGTTGTAAATGGAAACAAATAAAATGATAGAACTCACAGAGGGAAATGTTGTTAAGGGGCTTATTAATTTGGTTGTGCCTATGATACTTGGCAACCTTTTAAATATAGCTTATAACATAGTTGATACTATATGGATTGGACAGATGATAGGACCTAAGGGACTTGGTGCTATTGCTGTAAGCTTTCCTATTATATTAGTATTACAATCTATAGCTTCTGGTGTAACGGTTGCTTCTAATGTATTGATTGGACAATATTTTGGGGCTAATGATAAAAATTCTGTACTATATGTTTCGAGAGTATCTACCACTATTAGTGTAATACTTGCTTTAATCTTATCAATATTAGGATACATATTTGCTCCTATGCTAATGCGTTTTTTGAATGCAGCTGATAGCATAATGGAATATTCTGTAAGTTATTTTAGAATTAGCATGATAGGTTTTCCATTTTTATTTTATTATTTTTTAGTATCTGCTTTGCTTAGAGGGATAGGAGACACTGTTAGGCCGCTTATATTTTTAGCAATAGCTTCTGTTATTAATGTTATATTAGACCCTATTATGATAAAAGGTTTATTCGGTTTTCCTGCTATGGGATTAGATGGTGCAGCTTATGCTACTGTCTTCTCACAATTTATATCGGTTGCTGTGAGTATAATTTATTTAAAAATGAAAGATAGTATTGTAAGGGCAAATCCTTTGAGATTTGTTTTTGATATTAATATAACAAAATTGATGTTTAAAATAGGTTTGCCTTTTGCGGCTATGCAGCTGATAGTTTCTATAAGCTGGTTATTTTTAAATAGAATTATTAATACATATGGAGAAGAGGCTTCTGCTTCTGTTGCAGTTTCTATGAGGGTAGACTCATTATCTTTTTTACCATTATTAGCATTATCTGCAGGCATAGCAACTATGGTTGCACAAAATATCGGAGCTAATAAGATGGATAGAGTAAAAGAGATATATAAAGCGGGATTAAAAATGGCAATAGCTTTATCAACTTTTATGGCTATTTTTTCTGTATTATTCCCAGAGCTTATAGTAAAGATGTTTACAAAAGATATGAGCGTATTGAAATATACTAAAAGTTATATATATATAGTAATGCCTTCTATAATAATGCTTTCAGTAATGTTTGCTACTAATGGTGTAATTAATGGAGCGGGTAAAACATTTATGCTTATGGTATTTGCTTTTATAGCTCATATTATGATAAGAGTGCCGCTTGCACATATTTTATCGAATAAAATGGATTTATGGGGTATATGGACTGCTATGGCCATTTCTAATTTTTTTAGTATGTCTTTTATACTAATCTATTATTTTACAGGCAATTGGAAGAAAAATGCAAATATAACAACAAATTCTATTGCAGAAAATCAAGATTAATTATATATACTCTAATAAATAATTTTAATTAACTTTAATATAATTTTTAAAAAAATGATTATCAAAATTATATTGATATTTAAGAGATTTCATCTTTTTTCTGCAATTTTAAATACTTTATATATTTTTAAATATTCAAACATTTTAAATTATAAAAACTCATACAGAATAATTTTAATATAGAAATTTAAAACTTTTTTATATCCTTATTCGTCTAAAATATTATTATACAACAATAATATGTATACATACTACATAAGAAGGAGTGCGAATGAGGAGTTTTATAGAGTTAGTAGTAAAAAAACCAGTGGCTGTTTTTATGTGTATAGTAGCAGTATTAATATTAGGTTTTGTAAGTTTAACAAAATTAGCAGTAGATTTTTTGC
>CAKVCJ010000067.1 GCA_934725655.1 uncultured Brachyspira sp. | reverse complement strand
TGTATATAGAATGCACCATTAAATTTAATATCTGTTTTGTTTCGGCTTCAAAATTAAGTATTTGTTTTTCTGCCATAGTAAACTCTCCTTTATGGGTTTTATAAATTAAAAAAATTCTTTATACGGATTAAAGATTAAATATATAAAAAGTATTGAAGTGAATATATAAAGTCAAAAATAAAGTTTAATATATTATAAAAGAAAAAATAGAAAAATTCAAATTTTTTAATAACAATTATTTTAAGTTTTTATTTGTTGTAGCTTTGCCCTACACACCGTGCAGTACCCTACTTCTTTTATTGATATAGCAAAAGATATGCATTGTTTAGCTTTAAATGTTGATATTATCATATAGTTTATATGTATTCCAAACATATAAAGCTATAACATTTGCACTTTTCGCGAAGCGTACCCGTAGGGTAAAAACTTTTTGCTGCGGAAAAAAGAACAAGAAAAATAGATAAAAAATAATTGTTTTAATATATACTAAAAATTTTCAATCCTGTCAAAATTCAGTTTTTATGTTTTTTATTCTCGGGGACTAGTCCCCGAACCCCTACTTCTTTTGGCGACCAAAGGGAGTCCTTCAGGGCGACCGTAGGAAGTGCCTGTGGGTATGTCCCAAAGAAGCAAAAGGACTACATTTTTTTAGCTTGAAATGTTGGTATTATTTTATAGCTTATACATATTCCAAATGACAAAGCTATAATACTTATGTTTTTTGCAACTTTTTTATAAAAAACAATAAAAAAGTTAGAATACACTAACAAAACTATTGACATTTTTTAAATATATGTTAGAATAATCTAACATATGAATGAGCATAACTTCGATAATCTAATTATTAACCACTGCGCACCAACTCTCTCTGGTATAAAAATAGCAAACATCTTTACATACCAATATAACTCTAAAAAAGATGTTGATAAAAAAATAGCATCATACAACAAAATATTAAACAGCCGTAATATAAATATATCTATAATAAAAGATTATGATAATAAAGTGATAGTTTATGTTTATAATAAAAGCATGCTTGAAGAATATATTTTCAATGATGAGATTTTTGATTTTTTAGAAGATTATGGGTATGAAGAGAAAAATCTATATAACTGTATAGAACTATTAAAAGAGAGAATGCAGTATAATAAAGATTTCCCGCACGAGATAGGTATATTTTTGGGGTATCCTCTTATGGACATATACGGATTTATAAATAATTACGGAAAAAATAGTTTATACACTGGATATTGGAAGGTATATCATAACAAAAAAGAAGCTATCAAAACTTTTGAAAGCTATAATAGATGCAGAGATTTTTATACAAGCACATTTTTAAATGGTAAGGGCATATTGGAGATAATGGATGATTATAAAGAATATGCTTATATTTGATAAAAAATTTATTTATGGAGGATAAAAATGAGTGATAAAATAGCTGTAATATATTGGAGTGCTACGGGCAATACTGAGCTTATGGCACAAAATGTTCAAAAAGGTATAAAAAATGCTGGAGTAGAAGCTGATATATTTAGTGTATCTGATTTTAATGCTTCAGATATAGACAATTATTCAAAATTAGCATTAGGCTGTCCTGCTATGGGAGCAGAAGTTCTTGAAGAATCTGAGTTTCAGCCTTTTTATGATTCAATAAGAGACAAATTATCTAATAAAAAGATAGCTTTATTTGGCTCTTATGATTGGGGCGATGGAGAATGGATGAGAACATGGCAGGAAGATGTAAGGGCTACTGGTGCTTCTTTAGTTAAAGACGGACTTATTACAAATCTCACTCCAGATGATAATGCTATTAGTGAATGCATTAAATTGGGAGAAGAATTAGCAAATGTATAAAAGCATAAAATAGTATTGTTATAAAATTGCCTAATATAAAATTGTAATCATCAATTTATTAGGCAATTTTTTATTATATTTTTCACAAAACTATAATTATTAGACTTGTTTCAAAACTAAATTAATAAATAGTTGTAGTGTTTAATTTTTTAGTATTTTAAATTTATAATTGGGGCTTTGCCCCCACTGCGAAGCGTGCCCGTAGGGTAAAACCCCAGTTCTTTTGCCGATAGGCACCTACTCGGTATTGGTATAAAAGAACCTTATATCCTTCGGATACGCTTCGCGAAAAACTGTATTTTTATATACTCAAATAATTAATTATACAACATGTAAAACGCAATTTTATAACTAAAATTATGTTGAAAATTACATAACTAATTTTTTCAAGTACTTTTGAAACAAGTCTATTCTCTTCTCAAAACTATCATTTTTTATAATAATATTAAATATCTCTTCATTATAAAATGTTTTATAGCTGCAATAAATTATAATATTCAACAAAAATATTGACAAGGTATACAAAATTCATATACTAAATTATATAATCTATTAGTATATTAAAATAATTTAATATAATTATTAATTCAACAACAGATAACTATTAATAATAATATATTATTTTAATGTTCTAATAGTAATACTTTATATAATAATCGGAGGACGTATGGGAGAAAAAAAAGAAAAAAAAGCCCCTAATACCTATGTGATAATCTTTTTTGCTATGATATTAGTAGCTGTATTAAGCTGGATAATACCAGGCGGAAGTTATCAAGTAAACGAAGAAGGCAGGTTTATCACTGGAACATACACAGCTAAAGATGCTAATCCGCAAGGCTTATGGGATGTTTTAATTGCACCATTTATAGGTATGGTAGGAGGAGAAGGTGTAGCTGGAGCTATTATTATTTCATTGAATATAATGATGTTCGGAAGTTTCTTAGAGATAATGGATAGTTCTGGAGCAATAAAAATATTTTTAAAAAGGATTGCAATGAAGTATCAGAATAATATTAATATTTTAATTATTATTTTGGTTACTATAATGGCATTATTAGGAACTATAGAGGGGTGTTATGAAGAAGCATTCGTCTATTTGCTGATGATAATGCCATTTATATTAGCATTAGGATTAGACACTATGGTTGGGGCGATGATAATAATATTTGGTACGCAAGTAGGTTGTTTAACTTCTATCATTAACCCTTTTGCTGTGGGTATCGCATCTGATATAGCTGGAATTAGCCCTGGTGACGGATTATTGGTAAGGGTATTAATGTTCGTTATTTTTGTAGCTATAACTTGTTTCTATATTTGCAGATATGCTAAAAAAGTTAAAGAGCATCCTGAAAAATCTACTCAATATGATAGATTAGAAGAAAATAAAAAGCTTTTCCCTGTTTCTGAAGATGATCATTTAGAAATGACAGCAAAACATAAAGTAATTTTAATAATATTTGCTTCTACATTTGGTTTAATGATGATATCTTTAATACCATGGACATCTTTAAATGAAAAATTTACAATATTTGAAGACATCACATCATTTTTAGCAGGACTACCATTTATCGGGGTTGTATTAGGTAAAGATATGGTTCCTTTCGGACAATGGTATTTTAATGAAGTATCTATGTTATTATTAGTATCTTCTTTAGTATCTGGTAAAATATTAGGATATGACATAAATAAAATAATAGATTTAATAATTAAAGGAGCTGCTGGAGTTGTATCTACTGCTTTCATAGTTCCTTTTGCCAGAGGTATACAGGTTATAATGGACCAAGGTATGATTACTCCTACTATATTACACTTTGGAGAAACAACTTTGAGCAGTTTATCACCTATATTGTTTGTAATAGTTAGTTTAGTATTCTACTTCATTATGGGTATATTAATATCTAGTACAAGCGGACTTGCTGCTGCTACTATGTCTATAATGAATTCTATGGCTTTATTTGCTGGCGTTGCTAGCCCTGTTATCATAAATGTATATATGATGGGGGTAGGTTTAGCAAATATGATAATGCCTACTTCTATAGCTGTTATGGTATGTACACATGTGGCTAATATTAGTTATACCGATTGGGTAAAAGTTAATTTCAAATTTATGATTTTAATGTTTATAGCATGTTGTATATTCTTAGTATTTAATGTTACAGTGTTATCATAAAATAAAATAATATATCATCATAGGGCTATCATATAAAATGATAGCCCTTTTTTAAAACAATAATTATTATAAAAAATTAATTATATCATTAATAGTTACCTTACTGATTAAAGGTTTTTCTATTTCTTCTAAAAACACAAAATTAATTTCATCATTGCTTCTTTTTTTATCAAGTTTAATTGCTTCTTTTAAGTTTATGTTATTTGGTATTGCAGTGGGAAGAGAGAATTTATTTAATATATTTTTTGCCCTTTCAAGTAAAGTTTTATCTTTAGTTATTCCTTTTTTTATTCCATATTCTATAGCAAAATTCACCCCTATAGCAACAGCCTCACCATGAAGCAATACCCCATAACCAGCAGCATTTTCTACACTATGACCAATAGTATGACCAAAGTTTAAAAACATTCTCTCTTTTTTCTCTTTATAATCAATCTCTACTATATGCCCTTTTAATTCACAATTTCTCTTAAGAATAAAATCCATATCAAAGCTATTATTATTTTCTAAATATTCAAGAAGTTTTTTATCAAATAAAAATGCATGCTTAATAACTTCAGCCATACCCGCATTAAACTCCCTCTTTGGAAGCGTATTTAAAACATCACTATCCATTATAACAAGCCTAGGACTATGAAAAGCACCAACTAAATTTTTTCCTTCTTTTATGTTAATGCCCGTCTTTCCGCCCACAGAAGAATCAACACAAGCAAGAAGTGTTGTAGGCATCTGCACAAAATCAATCCCCCTCATCCAAGTAGCAGCAGCATACCCTGCCATATCGCCTATAACACCGCCGCCTAATGCTATTATCATATCCTTTCGGCTTAATTCGTTTTTGGCAAGAGATGAATATATATCATAAATACTCTCTATATTTTTATTAGTTTCCCCATTTTTAAGCACACATACAGAAGTAATAATATTTTCTCTCTCTAAACTTTCTTTAACAGTTTCAGTATAAAGTTTATCAACTATATCATCAGTAACTATTAAAGCCCTTTTTCCTCTAAGAGCTTCTTTTACCAATTTGCCGCTTTCTTTTATAAGTCCGCTGCTAACCAAAATATCATAATTAATTTTTGCATCGTTGTTTATATTTATATTAACTTTATTCATAAATAAATTTCACCCAATTTAATATTATTATAATTTTTATAATAATAAAATATATATAAAAAATAGCAATTTATTTTTAATAATATATAATAAATTAACTAATAATAAATGGATGAAAAATAACAAATGAAAAGAAAATTAATATTTCCAATAATTATATTTGTATTGTCTTTATGTTTTATTTTAATATTTAGCTTTTTAGGAAATAAACCAAGAATAGCAAATTTAGGCAATATTCAATTTATAGAAAAGAACAATAATACTTATAAATATTCACTAAAATTAATGGAAAAAGATACTATATTTAAACATAGCGACTTGTTCTATATTTATTTAAATGAAAAAAATCTTCCAGACTATATTAAAGAAATTATACCAATTAAAAAAGGACATCCTAATATACAAATTATTTCATCAGAAAAATTAGATACAAATAAAGAATATGAAGCAGAATATATATTAAAATTAAAAGATGAAGTGTATATAATATCATTAATGCTATGTTATCTATCCATTTTATTAATTATTATTTTTTACATAAAAAATATAAATAAGAGAATAATATTATTATATTTATCTTTATTATTGCTAATTATAGTAAATACATTTCTTTCTAAACTCCAATTAAATTATATAGAAATATTCTTATTAATATCATTTTACATATTAATAATATTAAATGACAATAATTTTCAATTTTTTAATTTAAAAATAAAATATAAAAATTTGTTATTAGTATCTACTGCTTTATTTACAGCATTTGCAAATGTTTTTATAACAAATTTTAATTATCCTAATGTAGGTGAAGATATAAGTATGATACTTCCAAGGGCATATTCTTTATTAACATATGCTAAGAACAATGGTATTTTTAATATAGAATTCGCTTCACCTTTATTTGGGGCAGGGTTAATATCATATCCCAATCCTCAATATGACCAATTCTCAATATTTTATTTTTTAAGATATATAATGCCTTTTTGGAAAGCTTATTTATTATGTATATTTATATTTTCTATTATTGGTTTTATTTCTTTTTATTATTTTAATAAAGATGTATTAAAACTAAACTTTGAAATATCTTTAATGTCTGCAATATTATTTTCTTTTACAGGATACTATATACATCATATAATGATAGGACATTGGACTTTTTTATATCATCCTTTAACAGCATTAATAGTTTATCTTTCATTTAGTGATAAACTAAATTATTTTATTAGAATATTAATAAATGCCTTAATATTTTCCGCAATGATATTCGGCGGAGCTATGCAGACAATATTTTTCTATACTTGTTTTACTTTGCTAGGTATTGCTGCTATATTATTTAAACCAAATAAAAAATTTATTGTTCAATGTTTATCTATTATATTTTCATGTTTTTTAGGAATAATACTATCACTTTCAAAATTTGTACAATCTGTATATTTTGGAGCTTTAATAGATAGAGGACATTATGGGCTTCATTCAAATAACCCTATTTTATTGTTAAGAAATATTCTAAGTACTTTATCATATTCTTTGCAAGCTCTTATAAGTTTTTCAAAAGATTCTTTTGGTTTAATATGGGAATATGATTTAGCTTTGCCTATAATATCAATTATATTATTAGTTTTTATGATAATATATTATATATTAAATTCTTCAAAAAATGAAAAAAAAGAATTTATTAGTAAATATAAATTTAACATAATATTATTATTAATATTTATTTATCTATATTGTGACATATTCTTTGCTAATGGTATTATACGTTCTTTATTTAGTAAATTGAGATCAGTAAATTTGCATCTTAGAATGGCAAGTACATTAATAATACCATTTTTAATGATATTTGCTTTAATATTTAATAGATTTAATGTTTGGAGTAAAAATAAAAAACATGTGATTATATTATTTATTGCAATATTAGCAATAGTATTTTACTCTCATAGATTTATTAGCATACAAACTATTAATACTAACTATATTGAAACAAATATAGACTTTGATGATAATGTATTTTACTCTATAAAAAGCAATCATAATAAATATAAAGTAACATATATAAATAATAAATTAGAAATATCTAATATGATTGATTTTACAAATAATACTTATGAATTAAATACATCAAGATTACCTTATGAATCAATATATGGATATGGTTTAGAAACTTTTAAAGCTAAAGAAGAAGGCTCTCCATACAAAATAGTTGATGGTAAATATAACTTTACAGACCCAAGAAGTTTAATATTTTTTGATACTAATTTTCCACAATTTAGCGGATTTAATACAAATGACATTAACAAGTTAAATAATTTTTTAAGTTTTAAAGAAGTTAAATGGGAAGAGCTAAAATATTTTGCTGTATCAAATTATATAAGTGTAATATCTCATATAATAGTTATCAGTATATTAATATTATATTTTATTTATAAATTATTAAAAAATATTATAATGCATCATAACAATAACACTATTTAGATATATCAACGTCTTCTTTTGCTTTTACTTTCTTATATTTTATCCATCTTCTGCCTTGTATATAATGCATAAACTTGATTAATCTTATAAGTGAATCTTTAAAATTATCATTAGAGTTTTGTTTTTGTATTTTAGCTATTTCAAATATGCATCTCTCTCCGTCTATATTAAGCCAAGCGGAAGTGCATAGTTCATCAAATTCTATATCTTTATTAGGTTTCTTTTTTAAAAGCCAGCCTGCTATTTTTGTAATGGGGTTATTAACATCAAATATTAAAAGCACTTTTCCATTATCATTTATTTTCCAATTAGTATGTATAATCTCTGGAACATACAATACAAAATTATGCTTATCTTCTTCTTTTAAAAATTTATCTAACAAAAATTTATTATCTTTCATTTATTTAAGAATCCTATAAATATATATATACTAAAAATTTTAAAGTTTGTCAATTTTTTCTTGTTCTTTTTCCAGCAGCTACGCTCTGCGGACTTCGTCAAAGAACCAAAAAGTGCAAATATAAAATTAAATAATACTAATTTATATTTTATCTAAAAAATAGCCTTTTACTTATTTATGATACGCCGTAAAAGTTCTTCCATAAGTAGTATCTGATGCAAAAGGCTAAATATAAAAAAACATAATTATTTAGGTATATGCAATTTTTCAAAAAATAATGGGCTTAGCTCATATAATTGCCAAGCCCATACCATTTATTTTTAAATATTATTTTTTATCTTTACTTACAGCGTACTTATAAATCCAAGCAGCAAATAGTATAAATATTATAAATGTAATAGCATTGCTTTGAGGAACAATTTTAGCACCAAAATTAATAGCAATATTCAAAGCAGCCATAACACCTATAAATATACCAGTAATAGCGTCCCCTGCAACTAAACCAGAAGCAAGCAATATACCTTTCTCAACAGCCTCACTTTTTTCTTCTTCTTTGTCTTTAAACTTCATCTCAACTAATTTTCTCACTATACCGCCTATAAATATAGTAGTAGTTAAAGTGATAGGCAAATATAAACCTAAAGCCACAGGAAGTATAGGAAGTTTAGACAAAG